>NZ_QEHP01000022.1:0-70502 GCF_003094695.1 Chryseobacterium sp. HMWF035
ATGATTACAGCTGTATTAATCATTTTTGCAGGAGGAAATCCAGACAAAGTTTTCAAAACATAAAAGAGGTCGGATTTCTTCCGACCATGACTAGCGGCTCCGCCGCCGCAAATCCAAAAACTATAAACAGCGAGTGCGGAAAGCCGGAAAAAGCTTCTGAAAAATAATCCGTTTTTATAATGAGGAAAGATCAAAAATTCTGAATTATATGTAAGAAAACAGCAATATTCAGATACCACAAGAATCAATTGTTGTTAAAATTTAACATTTTGGAAAGGTTATTGCTTACTTACACCATATGGAAAGTCAGAATTACAAAAATCACAGAAAATTTTATCCGCCGCATCATTTCATTTATCTTCCATTGCTTATGGGATTGGAAATATTTGGCATTTATAAAATCTTTAATGATGAAACCAACCAATTGATCTGGATTCTGTTTTCTGCTTTTATTTTTCTTCTTTTCTATCTTGCGATTATGCTGAGACAGCATTATGCTCTGGTTCTTCAGAACCGATTGGTTCGGTTAGAATTTAAACAGAGGTATTACGAACTTTTCCAGCAGAGATCTGATGAGGTTGAAGGTAAGCTGAATTTTGACCAGATTGCAGCGTTACGATTCGCTTATGATGATGAATTTAAAGAGCTTTTGTATAAAGCATTACATGAAAATATTTCGGGCGACGAAATCAAGAGATCAATAAAAAGATGGCGCGCAGACCATCACAGAGTATAAAATAATAAACACCAAAAAATAAATTATTATGAAAAAATGGAGCTTATACAGTATGATGATATTTTGTCTGCTGACATTAACAAGCTGCGAAGCAGTAGAAACGATCTTTAAAGCAGGAATGTGGTGGGGAATTATCGTAGTAGTCGCCGTAATAGCTATTATTTTATGGCTGTTTTCAAGGGGTAGGAACTCTTAACCAAATCATCTTATGGAAAATTCAGACTTAGAACTCATCTCACATCTGAAGCCTTCGAAGATCGTAAAAATTATGAAAGATCCGGTAGCATCTGCAAAGGCGGTACATCTTATATATACCACCGATGCAGAAACAGCCGGAATTACACGGAAGAAAACCGGAAAAAAATATTCTTACTACAAAGACGGCGAAAAAATAAGAGACAAAGAAGAAATTACAAGAATTAACAAACTGGTTATTCCTCCGGCTTGGGAAAATGTATGGATCTGCGCTTTGGACAACGGCCATCTTCAGGCAACCGGTTTTGATGTTAAAAAACGAAAACAATACCGTTATCATCCGCTTTGGAGTGCCCTGAGAAATCACACGAAGTTTTACAGAATGCTTCAGTTTGGGTATGCTTTACCGGATATTCGCCTGCAGGTTGAGAAAGATTTAGCCTTAAGAAATTTCGAAAAAAGAAAGATTCTTGCACTGATCGTAAGTTTAATGCAGAGAACCAACATAAGAATTGGCAATAATGCATATGAAAAACTGTATGGTTCTTTCGGTTTAACGACTTTAAAGGAGAAGCACGTTCAGGTTAAGGGACAGAAAATAATTTTTCATTTTAAAGGAAAAAAAGGCGTAATGCATGATATTGATCTGAAAAGTAAAAGGCTTTCCAGACTGGTACAGAAGTGCAAAGATATTCCCGGAAGAGAACTTTTCCAGTACATTGATGATGAAGGAAACCGCCACACTGTAGACTCCGGAATGGTGAATGATTATATTAAAGAAATCAGCGGTGAAGATTTTACGGCGAAAGATTTCAGAACATGGTCGGGAACAGTAAATGCTTTAATTGCTTTTAAGGAAATCGGCTATGCAGAAACGCATACAGAATACAAGAAAAAAGTGAAAGAAGCCCTTGAAATAGTTGCTTCCCATCTTGGAAATACAAGTACGGTATGCAGAAAATATTATGTTCATCCTTTGGTCATTAATCTTTATGAGAACAACACCATCAAAAAATATCTTGATGAGCTTGAACAGATAGAGGAAAACGATGGTAAAGCAGATCTCACACAGGAAGAAAAATTAGTTTTAAAAATTTTAGAAACTGAGAAAATGTAGGGGATCAATGGTGAATTGTCAATTCGTTATACTTGTCAATTTTTCAATTATATTTTAAAATTCACAATTCACCTGTGAAGCAAAATTGACTGTTAACCGTGAAAATCAATGGTGAATTGTCAATCCGTTAATCTTATCAATTTCAGCTATATTCAAAAATTCACAATTCACTTGCAAAGCAAAATTGACTGTTAACCGTGAAAACCAATGGTGAATTGTCAATTCCTCATGCCTGTCGATTTTCAGCTATATTCAAAAATTCACAATTCACTTGCGAAGCAAAATTGACCATTCACACATTCTCTCCGACCCAAATAATTGTTGTAAATTTGTATCATTAGCAAATAAAAATATACAACTAATATGTCTAAAGCAATTTCGCAAGTACCATTTGCAGTAAACGAGCCCGTAAATTCGTATGCACCGGGAACTCCGGAAGTAAAAAGTCTGATCGCCCAGTACAAAAAAATGTGGGCAGAAAAGATCGAAATCCCAATGATCATCAATGGTGAAGAAGTAAAAACAGGAGATAAAGTTCAGCTTCAGTCGCCTCAGGATCATGCGCACGATTTCGGATTTTATCACAGAGGAACCATGCAGCATGTAGATGATGCGATAAACGCTGCGCTGGCTGCGAAAAAAGAATGGAACGAACTGGGATGGGAACACCGTGCAGCTATTTTCTTAAAAGCGGCTGATCTTTTGGCAGGACCTTACAGAGACGTTATTAATGCAGCAACGATGATCGGACAGTCTAAAAATGTTCATCAGGCTGAAATTGATTCTGCTTGTGAATTCATTGATTTCTTAAGATTCAACGTAGAATTTATGACGGAAATGTATTCTGAACAGCCGGTTTCTGATGCAGGAATCTGGAACAGAGTGGAATACAGACCATTGGAAGGATTCTGTTTTGCAGTAACTCCTTTCAACTTTACAGCGATTTCAGGAAATTTACCGACCTGTATGGCAATGCTTGGAAACGTAGTGGTTTGGAAGCCTTCTGATAAGCAGGTTTATTCCGCAAAAGTTATCATGGACGTTCTTACGGAAGCAGGTCTTCCAAAAGGGGTTATCAACATGATCTTCACAGATGGAAAAGAAACGGCTGAGAAAGTTTTGGCGCACAGAGATTTTGCAGGACTTCACTTTACAGGTTCTACGAAAGTTTTTCAGGGAATGTGGAAAATGATCGGAGACAATATTCATAATTACAGAACGTATCCAAGAATCGTTGGAGAAACCGGAGGGAAAGATTTCGTAATTGCGCATCCTTCTGCAAATGTGGAAGCGGTGGCAACTGCTTTGGTAAGAGGTGCTTTCGAATATCAGGGACAGAAATGTTCTGCGGCTTCCAGAGCATATATTCCTCAGTCTCTTTGGGCAGATGTGAAAAAAGTAATGGAAACTCAGATTGCTTCCATCAAAATTGGTTCTCCTGAAGATCCGTCTAACTTTGTAAATGCGGTAATTGACAAAAATTCTTTTGAAAAATGTAAAGGATATATTGACAGAGCGAATGCTTCAGATGAAGCAAACGTTGTAATCGGCGGTAAAACAGACGATTCTAAAGGATGGTTTGTACACCCGACTGTTATTGAAACTACAAATCCTCAGTACGAAAGTATGGTTGAGGAAATCTTCGGACCAATCTTGTCCATCTACGTTTATGAAGATGCAAAATGGGCTGAAACTTTACAGTTGGTAGATTCTTCTTCACCATATTCTTTAACGGGATCTGTTTTTGCACAGGATCGTTATGCGGTAAATGAAGCATTCAAAGCATTGGAAAATGCATCCGGAAACTTCTACATTAATGACAAACCTACAGGAGCAGTTGTTGGTCAGCAGCCTTTCGGTGGCGGTAGAGCTTCAGGAACAAATGACAAAGCAGGTTCTAAAATGAACTTACTGAGATGGACTTCTGTAAGATCTATCAAAGAAACTTTTGTTTCTCCTAAAGATTATAAATATCCGTATTTAGGATAATCATTCAGGAACAATAGATAATTGTTGTTCTTATATCAATACAGCCCCGGAATTTTGGTTTCGGGGCTTTTTCTTTTCTTAAATCACTGATTGATAAGAGATTTATTAACACTTTTTAATTTATTTTATTGATAATTTAATAGGCTTACCAATACTTTCGGAATAATAATTGAATTACTCGTGTTACAATCACACCAAAATAAAATATTATGAAAAAATTATTGTTAATAGCAACAGTCGGAATATTCGCAGTAAGTTGCGGTACAAAAGAGTCTTCTATGTCGACCACCAATTCGGATTCTACAATGGTGGATAATACAACAGCCGTTGCTCCAGCCACAACAGACACCATGACTACGGCAAAAGCTAATCCGGACAGTATGAAGATGAAAATGGATTCTGCAAGCACTACTGTAAAATAGCACAGAATTTTAAATTAAAAATTTCAAAATCCTCAGAAAATTTTCTGGGGATTTTTAATGCTCAGAAGTTTAAAAAGAACTTTTTACTTTTTACTTTTTACTTTTTACTTTTTACTTTAAATCATTATATTTGATATACACTAAACATTAAAAAATTTACTATGAAAAAATTATGGATTTGTGCAGTTTTAGGACTGCTGTTTTTAGGAAGCTGTGCCGATAAGAAAGAAAACAGGGAAGAATTTAAAGAAGAGCACAACAAAGATTCTTTAAGAAACAGAATGGGAGATTCTGCCGTTGCCAATTCAGAAACTACTGCTGCCCCTTCAGACAGTACAAAAGCGGCTTCAGATTCTACAAAAATGAAATAAAAAAACAAAACCGCAAAAAAAGCTGCGGTTTTGTACTTAAAAAAACTTGACTGAAAAAAACCGGGCAATCACCTACTCCCCTTAAAACGAAAAAGCGAAATTGATTAATACGCAAAAAAAGCTGAAAAAGCCCATTAATAAAAGGATTTTGGGTATATTTAACCCTCGGATTGAGAAAAAACGAAACGCCGGAAAATTACTATTTGCTACCATTTTATTACTATTAAAAAGAGATTTCCGCCATCATACAGCCCCTTTTCGGGGCTTTTTATTTTCTCATAGAAACAAATTTACTATTCTACATAAAAACCTTGTAATAAGGCGTTTTCATGTGTTGAAATAAAAATATCTGATCATATTGATGAAAAAAAAATACTGGATTTTCTGTATTTGTAGATTTGCCCTTAAAATGATGCTTTTTGAGTTGGGGTTACAGTTGGGGTTACAGTTGGGGTTACAAAACCCGTTTTTTTTAACCGGATTCAGATGTATATAAGGGTTAAAAAAGATCAAAAAAAGCATCATTTTAAATTATTCAAGGGGGTATAGGGACATCGGGTTTTAAGCTCCTTGTGCTGATTATCAACAATTTAAAACATTGTATTAAATCGAACACTTGCTTTTACCAATGCAATGGCAGTAATGTCTTTTATTTTAAAGTCTTTTGGTTGATGATGTGGATTTTGGCTTACCAATTTCACCCATTCATTTCCGAGTTCTGATTTCTGTACATATTTGACTGTTACATATTCCTCCTGCCCTTTAGTAAGAATACTTAACAAGTACATTTCACCGAAAAATATATCATCCACCGTAATTTGCTTATATAGAATAATATCACCGGATTTTAAAAGCGGGTACATACTGTCACCGGTTACATTAATAGCCCCGTCACATTTTGGAAGATTGGGAATTTTAATGGTTTGCAGTGCTTTGTGAGGAGCTCCGCTGTCAAACAATGCCTGAAGCCCTGCCACAGCAGAAAAATCATAAAAGGGTACTTCCTGATTTTCAATAATTCCATCTTTTGTCTTTCTATTGATACTCAAAGGCGTTATAATAGGTTCTTCTTTGATCATATCACCTTTTCCATCAACAAACCATTTGAAATCAAATAAATCAGAATATTCTGAATTGGCAAGTTTATGAAAGAAGTCAAAACTTGGTTTTGCTTTACCGCTTAGGATATCATAAATAGTCTGGGGTCTATTGTAATCTAATTTCTTAGCAAATTCAGGAGCGTTAAGTCCGATAAAATCAAGTATTTTCTGTAATCTTGAAGAAACTTCTGTATTTTCTTTCATTTTAATTTTGTTATTAAGAAAGTTCTGTATATCTTTGTCAGGACATTTGAACAAATTTATAACAAAAATTTGATTTATCATGGAAAATAAGCAAAAAGAAAAAATTTATTATGGCGACTATCAGCTGCTTGGAGAATTATTATGTGTCTCTTCAGACGCAGCCCGTAAAAGATTCAAGCGGAACGAAAAAGCCGCAGTAAAAGCAATGGGTATGATACAAGAAAACCGGAAGAAATTTGTATTAGACTACAGAAAAAACTTACAAATAGATTAGAATAGATTTATTAACACGTTAAAAAAAGAGATTATGCCACACAATTGGGGAAATATATTAGTTGTTACGAAGGACGAATTAATACCAAAATATTACAATACCCTCAGCGCACTTAAAGTTGAAATCCATCGATACAAAAATTTACCATACGGAATTAAAAAAGTTCAGAAGGGAGGCAATGGCAGGCAGATGTATATTGACTTTGACAGTCTTTCAAAAGATGTACAGGAAAGCATGGGTGATCCGCGCAAAATGAGACACCCTTTACTTTCTTTTTTTGAATTTGATGCCACAGCAGTACGTTATTATACCGATTTCAGATTTGAGGACGGTACACCGTTAAAAGAAAGTTTCAAAGAGGAATATATCACCAACGCCAGTGTACTTATTGCAGCCGAAAGATTAAGACAGGCGCGTTTAACCGAGTGGAAGAAATTAAAAAAAACTTCCGGACGCGGGCTAATGCCCTCTATCATTACAGATGTTACGACATTTAATGAGTTTCTGCCAAAGGTGTACAACACCACCCACACCATCCCTTCATCCCATAGAGGCTTTGACCGGGTGTGGAAACCTTTCTTTCATTCTTTTGACGAAGGGCTCAATTTTGAAAGCCTGATTTCCGGTAAACTGAAAAACCAGAACCGAAAATTAATGACAGATGAAATGATGGCTTTACTGAATGATATGTTTGCAGGACAGGATTATAAACCTTCACGTACAGAAGTGGCAGATCAATATCAGGCTTTTTTAAATGGCGAACTGGATATTATCAGTAAAGAAACCGGAGAACAGTATGACCGTACCAATCCAAATTTCAGGGAAATGTCCGACAATTCAATTATTGCATGGCTTGGGAAATGGGAAAACAAAATCGGAACCTTTGCCAAGCGTTCCGGTGACCGCCAGAAATTGATGCAGGAGTTCACCCCACCTCATAAGCTAACCAAAATTAAGGAAGCGGGAACGCTGATTTCCATAGATGACAGACAGCCTCCATTTATGTATAATGACAACAGGAAACGTCCTTGGTTCTATATGGGGATCGATGTGGGAAGCGAAGCGTGGACTTGTTGGGTTTGGGGAAAGGATAAAAAAGGAATTATTATTGAGTTTTACCGCCAAATGGTCAGAAACTACTCAGAATGGGGCTTTAATCTTCCGCTTGGGTTGGAATGCGAAAGTTCATTAAACAGCGGATTTAAGGACACTTTCTTACGTAACGGGGCAATGTTTGACCGGGTGAACATCTATAAGAACCGTGCAAGGTCAAAAGTTGTAGAGCGAAAATTTGAGGAATTAAGATACCGCCATGAAAAAAGCCGTTTAGGATGGATGGCAAGACCTCACGCCCTGAAAGAAGAAAATCAGAAAAGCGGAGAAGAAGAAATTATTATCCCTTTTGATACAATTGTAGACCAATCGCTCAACGATATTGAAACATGGAACAATATGCCTCATTCCGTTCATACTGATAAAACCCGATGGGAGGTATTTTGTGAGATGCAGAACAAAAATACACAACCAACCAATTGGACGGCAATCCTTCCTCACATTGGTAAAACGGAAACATCAAGCTGTAATGCAGGAATTATCAAATTCAGAAATACAACTTTTGTTTTAGGACTGGACGGTGAAATTGCGCTGGGTGATGATTTAATAAGGCTCCTGAAGTATGTTAATGGCAAAGAGTTTACAATTTACTGGCTTGACGGGAACGACGGGAATGTTTTAAAAGCGATGATCTATTATGATGATTTGATGCTTTGTGATTTGGTTCCACAGCCGGAATATTCAAGATCAATTCACGAAAGAGACGAGCAGGGCGAAATCAACCGCAGGTTAATGAGTGCATACGAGAACACAGTTAACAAATTCATGGCTCAGCGTAAACGTGAAATTGATCAGGTCTTAATTATCGACCACCGTAAAAAAACACTGAACAATAAATTTCAGATTGCGGGTCGAAAAAAATATACGCCTAATAATAATACCCCGGAGGAAGTATTCACAGACGCTGAGGAAAGCGGCTATAACCACAACTCGAATACATCAACTGTGAGAAGTTGGGCAGCCAATTTTTAACAAACCAAAATAAAATAGATATGATAACACTAGAACAAAAACAAAACATCCGTACTGCAGTACTTAACGGCAGGGAAAAATTCAAAGGAACAGATACCGCTTATGCAAAATCACTGGGTATCGACAGCATGGCATACGGTCAAATAAAAGACGGAATGATTGAGAATATATTGTCATTGGGACAATGGCTGAATATAGGCAGTAAATTCCAAACGGCAAAGAATGACTACGAAATGAAATTGGTAAAAACAGAGGTTTACCTTGCGATGGAAGACAATTTTAATTTTTGCCAGGCTACAAAAACATCAATGATTTTAGTTGATGATTGCGGGATCGGAAAAACACGTTGTGCAATGGATATTGTCTCCAAAATGAAAAATGCTTTTTATGTGGATTGTTCCCAGTCGCAGACTAAAATACGCTTTGTAAAGCAACTGGCTGCCGCATTAGGCTGTGATATCACCGGAAAATATTATGACATCCTGGAAACGGTAAAATATGCCTTGAATATCATTGAAAATCCCTTTGTCTGCGTGGATGAGTTCGGAGATTTAGAATACAATGCCTATTTAGAATTAAAAGGGATTATGAATGCCACAAAGCATAACTGTACTTGGTACGCTATGGGAGCCGACGGGTTACGTGCAAAGATTACCAAAGGAATCAACAATCATAAAGTGGGCTTTGCGGAAATTTTCAGCCGTCTCTCCGATGACTTCGTAACACTGGTTCCGAAAAATCCTGAGGAGAGAAAAGAATTTTATTTGAAGCTGTTCGGGGACGTAGCCTATGTAAACCTGAAAAATAAAAATGAGGTTAACGAAGTGGTAAAAAAATGTATGGTCAAAGTCGCCAATCCATTTGAAGGAAAGCAAAAAGGGGAACAAGGGGGACGTATCAAATCACTCAGATATTTAGAAACACTGTTAAAGGTCAGAGAATAATGAAGGCACTATCAGTAAAACAAGCGTTTTCCATTGTGTTTAAACTGTTTGAATTTACTGGACTTTGGCTTCAAGCTTTTGGAAAACCGGAAACCACCGGTTTTTGGTACTTGGGTGGAGGAGAAAAGAACGGAAAATCAACTTTTGCCATGATGTTGGCTAAATACCTTACCACATTTGGAAAAGTGCTTTATGTATCCGCAGAAGAAGGATTATCGAAGGACATTATCGCCGCCATGAAATTTGCGGGATTATCAGACAAAGACAAAAAATTTCACATTATAGATTACGAGCCGTGGGCAGAGCTTCAGGCTCGTTTTAGCTCCCGGAAATGCGCTAAAATCATTTTTATAGATAATTCAACAATTTACAGGGACGAGATCACGAGGAAGATGGTATCAGAATTAAAAAAGAACCATTCCAATAAATTAATAATAATGGTTTGTCACGAAGTAAAAGGACTGCCGGACAATGCTCTGGCAACAACATGGAGAAAGCTCGCTAAAATCATCATTCAGGCAGAAGGACTAAAAGCCATTATTTCTGGCAGGTGTCCGGGAGGTACCTTAATGATCAACGAAGAAAAAGCAAACCTTTATTGGGGAACAAAATAAAATAAGAAAGACAATGAACAAAGACATATTATTAAAAATTCTACAACTGGACAGCCTTGTCAGGTTTTTAGACTGGAGCGAAAGGGTAAGGATCCATTTGTACAGAGGAGAGAAATTTAACTCTACAACGCCCAAAATTCTGGCAGCGTATGAGTGGATCATCAACGAAAACTGGGAACCACCGGTGATGCATTACGGGGAAGACCGCTTTCAGTATTTCCATGATCCGGAGTTAGACCTGTGGGTTGAAGCTGAAAATTATTTAAACTATTTCCCGGAATACAAGCCGGATTTAACCAAACTTATATTTTAGGACATGGAAGCCACAGAATTATTGGACGAGATTTTGAAAAATTACACTTTGGCAACAACCGTCTCGCAGCAAATACAGGCTCATCAAAAGAATGTAGCCCTTTTAAACGGCGAATCAAAGAAAGCCTACGATAAGGGGTATAAAGATGGAAAACGCGACGAAAAAAAGGAGAAAATCGACAACTTAATACAAAAGAACTAATTATCAAAAATAACAAATTATGAATATTAATGAACTTTTAGAAAGACCAATTAACGAATTGTCTGCAGAAGAAATGGAAGCGGTGCTTAACCATAAAAGAAAAATGGAGACGGAACAACAGGAAAACGAAAAACGCGCCTATGAAGCCGAAAGGGACAGTGATATGGGAGAATTGATTGCCTTAGCCCTTGAAGTTGAAAGCAAATCGTGTTTATTGAAAAAGCTTACTCATGCCAAGATGGAAAAACACCAGGAGAAATTAAATGAATACGGAAAAATCCGTAGCAATTCTAAAGGCGGCTTTACCTTAATGCACAGCGATAAAACGATCAGAATTAAGCGTCGCAGGGATACACAGCCTACATGGGATGAAAGAAGCACCAAGGCTCTGGAACTTATCCACGCTTTCCTCTATGATACCGTTAAAAAGAGAGACCGGGATTTATTTGAAATGCTGATCGGGTTTCTGGTGAAAAATAAGAAAGGTGATCTGGACTATGCAAGTGTAATGAATTTACTAAGCCATGAAACGCGTTTTGATGATCCAAGGTGGAAAGAAGGGTTAAGGCTTTTAAAACAGAGTTACAGCAATTTCCTGAAAGGCTACCAATATGATTTCGAGAAACAGAATGAAGAGGGTAAATTTGAAAGGATAGAACTCAACTTCTCGGCTCTGTAATACTTACAATTTCAACGTTTAAAATTATCGGGAAAATCCCGAATTTATCAAAATTAGAATACCATAAATACAATAATAATGGTTAATTTAAAATAAACTCCCTTATTGGCAAAGCTAATAAGGGAGTATTTTATTTATGTGGAGTATTCCTACTTCAATCTTACTATAACTTCATTGGTAAACATTGCCGGGTTCCAGTTGTTTCTACTGCAAACAAATTTATATAGATCGTACGCTTGCTGCATATTTGCAACTCCTCCCAGCTCATAGGTTTCATTTTTAGCCTGATTGAAATAAACCGCTGTTCTCATAATTTCGTTTCTTGTTTAATTAAAATAAATTCCTCATATTGAGTTGTTTATTAAAGCAAATATAACTTACCGCTTTTATATAAAGCAAGTAGATTCTGCTATAAATTGCTCCTTACTGCATAATAAGGAAGTGATTTTTTATCTATCTTAGCCATATCTTAAAATTACAATGATGAAATTATATCTTTTACTATTTCTTTCTGTAGTTTCTTTTTCCTGTATGGAACAAAAGAAAACAGAGGAAACCCTGCAAGCTAAAAACAAAACAATTGACAGCTTAAAAGCCGAATTAAAAGACTGTACTGCACAAGCCAAAATAATGGCGGAAGTTCTGGAAAAAGAAAGAATTGAGCTGCAAAATAACAAAGCCACCAAATAGGTGGCTTTGATTTTATGATGATTTTATTTGAGTCATTTAATTTCTTTTAAGGAAATTATGTATTACTTTTAATCTTCTGCTCCTAATAAAACCGAATGATATTCCTGCCATTCTGGATCTTCTTCCTCTTGTAATTGAATTGTTTCTGAATAGTTAATACGGTCGAGAACTTTATTAATTTTGTGCTCGGCTTCTTGTATGTTTTGGGTATAAAAGTGCCATTCTCTTTTACCATTCCCTGTATATACAAATGCTAAGACCGATGATAAATTATTTTCAATTTCAGTTATTATATCATTTTCAATTCTTTCGAACAGTTCTAATTGATCATCAGAAGGCAATAGATCACTTGTAATGGTTTTATATTCCAATAAAACAATCAATCTATTATTGTATTTCTGTGTTTTTACAAAAGGTAGCAAATGAGGTCTAAATCTTAAAATAAAAAGATGCTGATTATTTTCACCTTCTGCAATCGACCATTCATCTTGTTCTGTAATAATATTTCTTAAATCTTCTGTCATTATTTAATTATGTTAGCATGTTAAGTCTATATGATAAATCCTTTTTGAATTTTTTATTACCTATAACATTGAAATCTAAAATTCCTTCAAATAATTTATCTATATCAATTGTTAGTATCACATCATCAAATTTATTTATGATTTCGATCTGATCTTCAATAAGCTTAAAATCTTTAATCAGATTTTCAAATATTATTTCATCAGGTTCTGTTCTTACGATAATTCCCTTCACAAGTTCCTTCTTTTTTGAAAGATGATTAACAGTTGTTACAACTTGAAAGTAATTCGTAGTAAATTCACCTGTTAGTATAATTTCTATATCTTTTTCTTTGAATTTTTTCTTTTTTAACAACCATTCATTCTTACAATTACCAATTCTAAATTCAGAGATTAAACGTAAGAGTTCATCTAATGGTATAGCTTTAAATTTTGATGCATTTTTAAAGCCTTCTTCTAATAAGTCAAGATAAAAATTACAAGCTTGAGTATCTTTTACTTTTTCATAAAGATTTCTATCAAAAGGCAATTCTACTTTCAATACATCTATCAAAGAAATTATAGGCTGTTCAATTTTTCCTTCATGTAAAGCAATGGAAATCATATTAAAAGTACCATCAGTTTTAAATCTAAGCTTACGTACTGCTTTCGAAAAAAAATTACTTATGAATCGTGTTCTTAATTGAAAATCATAACGATATTTATTTTCATTTTTTGAATATTTATCATAATCCAACCCTATTGAAATATAATATAATGTCATAACTATTGAGGTTTAGGTTTTTTATGAATAGCTTCATTTATTGTGGCTTTATTTTTATTTGTAAGTCGTTGTTCTGCCTTTAACGCTTTTGTTCTCGCACCTGGTCCAGCAGGAATATTTTTTAGAATTTTCGAAGTGTAATTTCCACCTTGTTTGTTTAATTTACTAACTTGTGAAGTTGCTCGATATGAATTCCCGGTTTTGGAAATCTTACCTCCGCTTATTCCAACTTTTTCTACTCCGGAAGTAGTTTTATTGACAATCCCATAAACGTGTTGAGCCCTTGTACTCGCTTTTGAATTCCCATTGACAGCTTTTACAGCCGATCTAACTTCTTCGATAGCTTTTATAGCAGGTGCTTTTCCTCCTTGCGCCATTAAGGCACCTTCTGGACCTCCTGCAGCAGTTAAGGCAAGTGTTCCTAAGTCCCATGCAGAATTAACCAGTTTTTCCTTAGTTGTCTGCTTCGGAACACCTGTTACTAAAATTAAAGTCGCACCATCAACTTCATATCTGTTTCTATACTTATCACCTGTTACAGAATTTATTAAGGTTCCCGCTAAATTTGCAGCTGCCGCTCTTGCGCTTTGAATTCCACCTCCAATCATTTCTACCAAAGCAGCTGCATCATCGGCATCACTTCTTTGTAACTGAAAGTTTGATTTTTCACTGCAACAATCTTCTACAGTATCTAGGGGTTCATTTCCATCGGGATCCACAAACCTAATTGGGTTATTAAATCCATAGGCGTAGGGTGACCAACTTGGCATTTTTTCCGCTAATGGATCCATTTGTCCCATTCTTGGTAAATCTTGCCAATAGATACGCGCTTCGAAATCATAGGCTCCAAATTCCTGTAATTCCTTTTTCCCGAATTTGTAGTTTTTGTAGGATCCCCCTCCAAAATATGCATTCCCCGTTTTCAGATGATTCATCCCGAATGGGTAGAAATCATTATTGTCGACAATCTCAAGAGCTCCTGCGCTATTTCTTGCGTAAGAAAGCCTTACATTTCCCTGTAAATCTTTATACTGGTAAATATATTGATTTTTTACATAATCATAAAATCCTTCTGCTGTCGGAAAGAATTGTAAGTCGGGAGTCTTTATGGTAAGCAGTGTACTGGTACCTGTAGGATCAACTAAGCTAAAAGCCTGCGGCTCAAAAGCTCTTGAAGCCATCATCATTTCCGTACTTCCGCCACCGCCTGTATTTCCGCCTGTTGTACTGAAATACTGGAAACCGTCCAGATAATCCGTCGTTTCCTTAGTGGTAGTTGTCCCTGCAATTCCTACCGAAGTTTTCGTAGTT
This sequence comes from Chryseobacterium sp. HMWF035, assembly GCF_003094695.1. Classification (NCBI taxonomy): domain Bacteria; kingdom Pseudomonadati; phylum Bacteroidota; class Flavobacteriia; order Flavobacteriales; family Weeksellaceae; genus Chryseobacterium; species Chryseobacterium sp. HMWF035. Next base: position 14,530 of record NZ_QEHP01000022.1, read on the forward strand.
TCTTTTCTTACTTTGCTTCCGTCTGCACTATATTTTGTAGCAATATCAGTGGTCAGCTGTCCCAGATTAATCGTTAACGAGTTAGGCAGATTCAGATAATTATAACCGATAGCTGTAATGCTTTTATCGATCATATTTTTCATGTTTCCGTTCACATCATACCCAATAGTATTTCCCGCTGTTCCTTCATATCCGGTAGAGTTTCCGCTGATGTCTTTAATTTTGGTTGCCCTGTTTCCGGTGTAGTCATAGGTAAGGTTATCAATTACCGTCGCCGTACTGCTTCCGTTTTCCATCACCGAAGTCCTGTAAAGGCTGGAAATATTCCCATTCAGGTCATACGTCAGAGACTCCATATTTTCCTTGCTGTAAGGACTCTGCGGATTCTGGTAAAAGCCTGCCGTTAACCTGTCTAACCTGTCATACGCGTACCCATATCTTTTCGGGGTAGTTGATGGATTTGCACCAATAGATTCTACGGCTCTCCAGTCTACCTCCGCAATATTCCCGTTGTATTTCGGAACTACATTTTTCCCCGGGAACTGTGAAGAATCCGGATTCTGGATTCCCTCACGATTGGTATATTTTATTTTGTAGGAAAATAATTTTCCGCCAAGATCGGCAGCTGCCATCTGGTTCTTATTAATATCGGTAAGCCAGCCACGGATATTGTAATTATAATCAATACTCTGTAGAGGCGCAGAACCCGAAGTAGAGCCTACTTTTTTATTTACAATCTGCGAGAGGTCGTTATAGGTATTTTCTGCGAGTAGTTCTTCAGGATTGCTGTCTACCTGATGAAAATGTTTCAGAAGCCTGTTCTGGTCATCATATACAAATCTTTCCATAACCGTTACTCCGGTTTCGCCCTGCTTTCTGAGGTGGAAGGTATTTGTTTTTAAAGGAACTCCTGTAAAATCCAGTTCTGTCTCAGTGTTGGTATATCCTCCGAGATGGTTGGTGCTTTTGGTGGCAATTACCCTGCCAAAAGAATCGTAATAACTATAGGTTTTCGTCCAGTTGTTGTCTTCAATATTTTTCACATAAGAAGCCGTGAGAACTCCGTTGGTAGAAGCATCATTATTGGCATCCAGTGTCTGGGGCAGGGTATATTGTCCTAAAATAGTCTGAGGAACCGCCGGAGCTTCTGGCGGATAGGTGTCATAATAATTAACCGAAAGCAGGGTCATGCTTCCAGTTGGAAATGCCTGTTTGCTGTAATACACATCAAGTCCCTGCAAATTGAAAGATGTAGTCGTTCTTTTTTCGTTATTATATGCATTCGCCGTCATATTGTTCAATGCGCTTTGCATTGCCTGCCTTGTAGCGGTATTGGCAAAAAAACCGGTATAAACTACTCTTCCGGATTCATCATATTTGGTGAAAAGCCAGCCTTTGCTTCCGAAATTATTGGTGGTTGTTCTTAAAAGACCATCCTGCGCTAAAACCGGACGATCCTGTTTATCGTATACTGTAAACTGCCAGTCTTTTCCAGGCAATTTTTTCTCCACCTCTCTGTCTTGCCCGTCATAACGGTACTGGTAGCAAAGTTCATTTAAAATCGCATCTGTAATCAGGTTATTGTTATCTTCGATCTGTTTTACCGCCTTCGGTGTGATGATGAAAGCCTGCTGATTATATTCATTAAAGACATAATAGGTATCGATGTTTTGCGAACCGTCGTTCTTACGGATCAAAACTGTTTGCCCTCTTCCGTTCTCAAACTGGATAACAGAATTTCCGTCTTCATCGGTAACGGTATTTTTATACAGTGTTCCTGCCGGATAAAATCCTGAATTGGCAGAAGAAAGTGATACTGAAGAAACCGTATTGGAAACACCGCTCACTGTATTGGTTGAAGTGTTTGTCACAAAAGCTTTAACTTCATTTCCTATATTGGTTTCGTATTTATATTTCTTTGTCTTTCCCGAACTCATTTTCCATTCCTCTCCCGGATTCGCTTCCTGCAATACCCTGTCTAAAGGGGAGTTTTCAATTTCCTTCTCCGTAAAAGCATTGGAAACGCCGTAATATGCATTGGCAGCGGTTTCATCGGTAATTCCGGTGTGGATGGAAGAGTTTTGAGAAGCCACAGGAATAGGCAATATATTCTTTGCCTGTCTTCCGAATCCGTCATACGTTACCGGCATGACCAGATCTTTTCCGGTAGCAGTGGCTTTTACATTAATGATCTGCTTAGGTCTTCCCAAACCGTCAAAATAAGTGATGGTTTCCGATTTTTTTGTACAATCCTGATTTAGACATGTGATGGACTGCACATAATTTTCATTGGATTGTGCAAAAGATATCCCTGCGAGCAATACGCCTAACAAGGATAATCCTTTTGATATTAAATATTTTTTCATTTCTGTGATTATTGTTTGAATTTGTAATTATTCTTTTGAGAAGTTTCCTGAATGTATGATCCTGCATTATTTTTTCCTCTGATATTTCCTTCTTTTAGTCTCCCTGCTATATCATAGACAAATATTTGTCTAACTCCTAGTGATGAAGTTTTACTGGTTATTCCTATAAGTGGATCATACGTATAAGTTGTTATTTTCTTTCCTGAAAGAGCCGGTAATTTTCTGAAATCGTTCAGCGCATTTAAAAGAAGACCTTCCTTGTTTGGATCAGAAGCATCATCGTTAGAAGCAGAAACAATAGCGTTGGTTGAAACGGCAGCCGTAAGCTGGTCATAGGTGATGTCTTCAATAGTGGCAATCGGTTCAGTCCGATTATACCCCCATACAATAGTTACAGGAGTTCCATCTTTTTCGGTATACTGAACGATATTTCCCTTATCATCATATTTATCATAGGTTACATCCGTGGACATCGTGCTATTCAGTTTATCATACGACTTCTCAGACAATGGCAATACCAGATTTCCGGTCTGTGGTGTAGAAAGAGCTGTCGGATACACCGTTTCTGTTTTGCCCAGAGTTTTGGTAACACCGCCAACGGTTTGCGTAACGGTGGTTTCCAGTGGAATGCCGATCATGTTTTTAGAGATCATCAGCTGGTTGTTTTTTTCGTGGGCGTAGGCGTAAGTGGTATTTTGAATAATCCCTTCCGGGGTACTATTTTTAGATCCAATGATATTAATAACAGGACTTAAAGAGAGGTCTTGCGTAAATGTATTTGTTGTTTTTGATACAAGAGCAGAACTTCCAACATAATCAGTACGTTCCACTTCATAATTTTGAACATCAGCTGATTCTCCGAAAAAGATTTCTGGAGAAATGGAATAAACGAATTGTTGAGGACCGTTACTAGGATTTATTAGTAAATTTTTTCTGATTTCTAAATTCGCTCCAAAAAAAGCAACTTCAGGGTTGAGACCCGATGTATTGAATCCAAAATTATTATTTTTCCGCGTATCAAAATTATATTTGTTTTTTACCTGCTGCAGAAGGTTGCTGTTATTATCAAAAATTTTCTTGCCAAGTAACAATCCATTTTTCCAGCTATTGTAAATATCAGGAAGATCTGTTTGAATAAATGAATAATTACCTTCAAAAGTATTTGAAAATTCATATTCTATACTTCCTTTTCCATTCTGCGTTTCTTTTACATAGGTATATCCCACAATATTGTCCGCTCCGAAGAAGTTTTTTACATTTCCGTTATTGCTTATTTGGTAGTAAAAGTAAGGAAAGACAGGAGGATTGTAGATGTTAGAGTTATTGGATAAGAAGTCCAGATTAAAGATAATTTTTTTTAAATATTGCACAGGACTTTCCAATATCCCTGAACTGATTGTTGTATTTGTTAATGGATCATTTTTCTCATATTTATAATCAATTTTCTTCATCAGGTTATTATTCTCATCCCTGTCCTCCATAGATGAAATACGAAGCCCGCCGACTTTTGCCTCTTCAATAGAAGTATTTTTCTTATCATAGGTATAGGTAACTGCAAAAGAACAGCTGCAATCTCCTAGTCTGTTAAGCTTTAGTGTAATAGGCATGCCCGGCATGTTAGGAAGAGTCTTGGTAGTATGGTAAGATGTTGACAATGGGGATTCGGGACTATTGTATGTTGCGGTACCCGTGCAGGAGTTTTCCGTTATCACATCATGATCCTGTGGGACGTTATTAAGGCATGTATTTCCATAGGTTAATTTGAATTTTAAATTACTCAAATTATATACGGGGTCATTAGTAGGAGGTAAATTAACTGTTGTCTGCATATATCCTAATGGTGAAACAGATGGATTATTTTCGTAAATAAAAATGTCTTCCTGCCTGTTTTCTATTTCCTCCCTAACTGTTTGGATGGAGTTATTTTGATAAGTAAATGTCTTTTTCCCTCCGGTTGGGTATTTTATGGATTTTAAAACTCCTATTTTAGCATATTCGTTAGAATTTTTGTCTCTTCCATACGGATAGTTATAGGTCTTTGTCCCGTCTATATTGATTAAAACATTTTCAGGCAAAGCGTTTCCGGAAGAAAGATCATCGCTTTTAAGACTGTTTGGCAGATTTCTGATATTACTCTCATTCAACAAAGAATTGATATATCCCCAGTGGTCATCTGACGAACTTCCTCTGATTGGAAACGGAATCGTTTCGTCATATTCAAATGCATACGAATTAGCCTGTAATACATTTTGAACCCCGGTCAGCTTTAATCTGTATTTTTCAGGAATTTCATCAGGATAATTAGAAACAAAATAAGAATAATCAAACTGATATTTCTCAATATCTCTTCCCGCTTTGTTTTTAATATTAATTTCTCTTAATGCAATTCCGTTAACAATATCTTTCCTATAGAGTGCTCCGCCAATAGAATATCCCGCATCGTCATTATAGATAAAATTAACCTCTCCCTCCGGAAATTTAATTTTGGTAATAAGCTTATCAATATGATTTGTAGTATATGTTTCCTTTTTATAAGGTGGAACCTCTACCTGTGGAACAGCGCCGCTTGCTGAAGCCTGTATATATGTTTTAAAATAATCCGATTCAATAATATTCTGTTCTGAATAATTGTAGTTTTTATTGTATTCAAAATTTACTTCCTGTCCATCAGTATTAACTATTTTTATCACATAATAGCTGTTAATTCCGGAAGAAGGCAATCCCTCAGGAGAGTTTGTCAGGGTTGCAGAAAAACTTTTGAAATAATATTGCACCCCTTTATCGTCAGTGATCAGGAAATTTGAAGCATCAAGTTTCTGAATTTTATTCCTGTCATTTGGAATAGGAATTCCCATATTATTTTTAATAATAAATGATCCGCTGAAATCAGCCAGTGAATATTTATAAATGTCAGGTTTACTGTCTATTCTTCCATCTAAAATTCCCTGGATCAAATCATTATTCTGAAGTGTACTTTCAGGTGTATAACCTGTATAATTACTAATGTTTAATGTGCTTATATTTTGTAATTCACTAAAATTTTTAAAGTATACCGGAAAATTATCATCTTCCAGACCTTTCACACTTTTAAATATGTTCCCCGGAATATTCAGACTCCATCCAAGCCCAGTTGTTCCTGCTTGTTCGTTGAGTTTTATTCCCCCTGTATTATAGGAAATATTTATAGGAATGTTGACACTGCCAAGTCCTATTGAATAAATAGGCAAAGAGACATTTGCTTTACCTCTGTATAAATCCATAGGAATATCAGCAACTTTACTCAGCTGATATGCATTCGCAGAAACGGGAGGCAAAATATTTGTGTTTCTTTGAGGTGTTGCAGTATACTGCCCATAAATAAAATGGCTATTAATAATCGCTAATAGCGCGATACTAACTTTTATTCTTTTCATTTGTATTATTTTTTAATCATTTTAGCATTCGCCGTTTTATCACTGGTTTTCACCACCACCAGATACGCCCCCTGAATCAGCGGCTGCGTATTGATTTTGGTGACTTTATTTTTCGTTTTTACCGTTTCAAGTTTTCTTCCGCCCATATCATATACCGCGATCTCAGCTTCAAACGCTCCTTCTCTCAAGCTCTCAAATCCAAGCTCCACATACACATAATCCGTTGCCGGGTTCGGGTAGATTTTGATATCCTGCTTTTCGATCAGCTGGTCAACCTGTTTATCACCCAGCTTCACAATCTTCCAGTTTTCTTTTCCCAGTTCCTCTGCGCTGGTTCCTGCGAGTACAATCGATCCGTCACGGTTCAGCTTAATATCAGATAACCGTTCCTCTTTTTTTCGGGATTCTCCCTTCACGTGCTTTCTCCACTGCTCATTTCCGTTCTGGTCCAGATACAGCATCCAGAAAGTCTCATCATCATTTTCAATCCTGCCTTCCGCCTGTGTGTAACCGCCCAGCAGGATGCCTTTAGACTTCACGCCTCCGTCTTCCTGCTTCCCGGCAATGACACTCATTCCCATCAGAACATCCCTGTTTTTAAAGCTGTAAGATTTCTGCCACTGCTCATTTCCGTTTAAATCAATAGCAACCAACCATAAATCGGTTCCGTCTTCGATACCTACTGATTTATTTCCTGATCTTTCCGATCCGGACTCCCCGCCGATTAAATATCCTGTCGATGTTAAAGCCAGTGTTCTTACATGATCGTCGCCTTTTCCTCCGAAAGTCTTTTCCCAAAGAACCTTATTATTTTTATCCAATTTGATGATATAATAGTCCCCTTCGCCATAATTTTCGGTCTTTTTTGAATCACCCAGATTGCTTCTCGAATAGATCCCTAACAAGGCTCCTCCATCTTTGGTGGGAATCATTTTTTCCACTTCATCCAATCCTTTACCTCCTAATACCAATCGGGATAGTTCCTTCCCGTTTTTATCCAGCCGTACAACCAGAACATCTTTCGAACCGTAGCCTTTCGGTGAGTTCTGCACATTGCCAGCGACAAAGAACCCCATATCCGTGGTCTGAATCACCGCCTTAGCTTCTTCATCCGCAGCACTGCCTATGGTTTTCTGCCATAATTCATCACCGAACTCGTTGATGCGGATCAGCCAAAAATCGCTGCCGCCTTTGGAATCCTCCTTTTTATCCAACCCTTTTGAAGAACTGGACGTAGCAAGTACTGCAAATCCTCCATCCTGAGTGCTGACCGTGGAAGCTGCAAAATCGTGATTGTTGCCCGAGAAATATTTTTCCCAGACAGTCTCTCCCTGCTGATTCAATTTCATCAGACGAAGATCGTAACCGTTGTTCTGCTTTTGGCTGCCAAATGATGGTTGACTGTTGTCGGAATGGATGCTGCTGCCTGTAATTAAATACTGTTGGTCGATGGTCGGGGTAATTTGCGAGAGAAACTCCTGCGTGGAAGATGGGATATCTCTCTGCCAGACCACTTCCTGGGCAGAAGAAAAACCTCCCAGGAGTACGCACAAGAGAAGTGCGCCTGAATAATCTTTTTTCATTGTGAATATCAAATTTTAAGTTGCTAATATATTTTTATTTGTTTGTTACTTGCAATCCGTAAAAACCCCATATTTTGGGTTTGGATTTATCAGAATTATTTTATCCTGAACGGTTGTTTATTTCCATTTTGCTTGTTTTAAATGTTATTTTTTTCTTGGTGACAAAGATATATTCACAGAACGGCAGAACGTGTCGTATTTTATTGAAATGCATTTCAACTGCAAAAAATCTTCAGGTGTAATAATAAAGAAAGGCGCAGAGTTGAAGCCAATCAGTAACAGAGGCACTCGGATGCCCTACAACCAGATATGACTTACAACCCGCGCCATATAGATGCACGGGCGTAAGCCTATCATTTTCAGGTTGTATAGAAGATTCCGAGTTTTCTGTTACCTTAATGATAGAAACTTACGCTTGTTTCGTTAAAATTATGCTTCAAATGTAAGTAATATTTCTTAAAACAGAATCACCGTATTTTTACGGTAATTTTGAACTTAAGATCACCTGACCGGAAAAAAAGCCGGCTTGCATAGAAAGAGAATACTTTTTACATTTGTAATTATGGCAGAAGTAAAACTTACAAAACAGGACAAAATAATCAAGCGAAACGACCGTATTCGCAGACGCTTCGCTTATTATACCGATACGAAACATTACGACAGTGATTATGCGCTGGGATTACTTGAAGAGGAGTATATAGGATCACTGGAACGAGATACCATCTGGCTTATTATCAGAAAAACCGGACATTATAAAAACCTGTAATGATGAAAAAACTAATAATCCTTTTACTATTTCCAAATATTTTTTATTCTCAGACTTCTTTAACCGATGACAATATTTACGCAGCTGCAGGGAATGAATACGAAACATTATTAACTAATATTGAAGCAGGTAATAATTTTCCCGCCGTATCAGAGTTACTTCATAAGATTGGAATGGTAGATGATGAAACTTTTAAAACAAAATTTGATGTTTTAAATCAAAAATGGAAATATATAGAACAGGTTACATCGGGAAACCAAAAGCCCAGAGTGGCTTATATAAATTGGACTGGTAAAAAGGTAAAAGGATACAGTCAGCCCATCATAACCAAACTTGAAATCTGGGGTGACACTGAATATATCATTAAATTTTATGTAAACTTTTGGAGCCGTGCCATCAACTTTAAGGATACCAAACCGGGAGAAACAGTGACGACTCGTTTTTTGTCCGATGTTGCTGCCCTCTCAGTAGGAACCAACGGACAGTCAAAAATAGTCGTTACCACGGCAAAAGATTATTATAAATAGTTACATTTTAACAATAAAATCAGACTGAATATTAACCTGCTTTTCCGGCAGGTTTTCTTTTGCAATATATTTCACAATCGGCTCGGCATCCACTTTAATCATTTTGGAGCTGTGTGCCTTCGTATCGTCGGTAATCGTTGCTTCATATTCGTAAACCGTTACAATAACATTATTATGATCCAGGTCGTCCTCGTCAGCTACCTTCTTTAATTCACTGAATTTTGTGCCGCTCAAACCCTCCAGAGCGGCATCCACTTTTTCGTTAAGATCAAAAAAAGCCAATGCCAGTTCCTGATCTATACTCCCCGTATAACTTTCAGCATAATTCTCACAAATTACACGCACACGGACAATGCCTTTTCCCTCTTTAATTCCATTTCCCATGTCTGACCACTCGAAACGCATAAACGCGATTAAAACAGCGGGTTTGGGAACCATGACAATATTTTCTCTTTCAATCTGCCCGCGGTCTTTATCAATATAGATCAATTCCTCCACCTGAGCTTCCAGATGGTCGGATATTTCTTTAAATACAATTCCTTTTATACTCATGAGATTATTTTTTTAAGTTCTGACAGTATCATCCGATCCAGTGTTTTTTCGAGTGCTTTTGAATCGCCAATAAATTTTCTCTGCGGGATATCAATGTGTGTTTTTGTGGTGAGGGCGAGCCATTTCCAGTATTCTTTTCCTGATTCCTTATATTTTGCCCAAAAGAACCTGCGCATCTTTGGAGTGATCAGAATTTTTCCCCCTTCATTATGGATTTTGGCATAATGGTTATGGTTCCCTATTCCCACGACCACGCGCGATTCAGATACCTGTATTTTTTTAATTTCCCTTCGCGTATTCCCGGAACGTACCATTGTGGTTCTCGCTCCGGGATAGCTGCTTTTTTTCCATCTCTGGAAAGGAACATCCACAAAGCCGCCAACGTTAAAATTTCGTTTAAAGAAATTCACCATGGTAATGGCGGCTTTCTGCGGAATGGTTCTTTTAAAATTCCTGTATTTTGCCCGGAGCCTGTCAAACTCCTGAGTATTATTCTCTCTACGCATTGGCTCTGATTTCTATATCGGCGATCATTTCATTAAATATCTGTTCCAGAATTTTTCTGATCTCCTGCGGGTTTTCTTTGATGTTGGTGGTCTTAATGGTCAATTCCTTAACAAAGGACTGAATATTGAAAATCATTTTTTTTCCGTCCCCGCCGGTTCCGGTACCGGACAGGGAATTTTTGGCTTTATCCTTTTTACCTTTCGCGGATCCTCCGTTTTGCGGATCCAAAGCTGCGGCAGGTTTTCCATCCGGTGGCACCAAGCCGGAAGGCGGCGGAATACCGGCAGCTGCAGTTATTTTGTTTTGAGTCGTGATCTTAACGGCTTTTTTAACCGGTTTTTCCAGTTCTTTATTCCATCCTTCATAAGCTCCTTTCATCGCATTAGGAATTAAAATCCCGGTTTCTTTTATAACATTAAAGCCTTTGGAAAGTGCCGATTTTATTTTATCGGTATCAAGGGTAAAAATGCCCACCAGTAAATCGCCTACGCCTCCTAAAATATTAACCGCAATATCTCTAATGCTTTTAAAAACAGAATGTACGTTTCCGGTAAATGCGTTTAATACTCTTTGAATGACGGTAATTTTTTTCTCCCATGCATATAAGGCGTTGATAATTCCGAAAATAGCATCAACAGCTTTTAGTATGACCCCAATAGCTCCCCCCAGTATTTCACCGGCATACTGAACTGCCGGAGCAATAAGCTCCCAAACCCGCGTCAGCACTCCTATGACGTTGGAAAGAAGCTGCGCCGCATTTCCTGACTCATACATTGCCGTAATGTTTTCCATTAAAGCTTTTCGGACATAATTAAATGCAGTTTCAACCCCGCCGATAATTTTAAAAAGCAATTCCAGAAGCGGTGTTAAAAACCTGATTACCCCGGCGATGCCTTCCATTGCCAATTTCGCAAAGTTGGTTTCCCCCGAAAGCTTTGGAAAGCCACTATTCCGGATCGCGTCAATCACGGGCTGAAAAGCTTCCGCCACCCCTGAAAGGGCATTTTTAACCGGCTCGGTGTAGTTCATCATCTCCGAGAGAAACCCGAAAAGGTAATTTCCGGCATCCAATATTCCTATGATCAGCGGACGGAATGTTTCTCCGGTTTTAAGCTTAAACTGTGTTAAAGCATTTTCCTGCCTGTTGATCGCGGATTGCATCGAGTTCATGGCGGCAGGCAAGCCCCCCTCAAAAGTGTTTTTTAATTCTTTTGAAAATTTGGGCAGAAAATCTTCCGCCATAATTTTACCACTGTCTAACATTTGATTAAACTGTGCCTGCGTCATTCCCATAGCACGGGCAGCAATCCCCAACGCGCCCGGAATCCTTTCCCCCAACTGTCCCCTGAGTTCCTCGGCAGAAACTTTCCCTTTGGAAGCCATTTGCGAAAGTGCTAAAAATGCCCCTTCGCTCTGCTCCGCCGACAGGTTCATCACCGAAGCGGCAATTCCGACCGCTTCGAAAATATCCCGTGTCGCCTGTCCTTCGAGGGCAGTCCCTTTGAGGGATCCTGTTAAAGTCTGAAATCCCTTGTAAGAAGATTCCATATTAAGGTTAAGGTCTTTTATTGCCGTATCAAGAAACGCCATGTTTTTTGCCCCCTGCTGACCGGAGGCAAAGACAATGGCATTTTCCATCCCCTCGAATTTGGAAGTAATCCCGGTGATCTCTTTTCCGAAGTTGATTACCGCACCCACTGACAGGGCGGCAAGAATGGCAATCCCGGCACTCTTTGCATACTGCGCGAGACTGCTAAAAGTGCTTTGCCCGGTATTTCTTAACCTCCCGATCCCGCTGTTGGCAGTATTGACGGCATTGTCAAGCCCCCTTGTTTCATTTCGTGCGCGGCTGATCCCGTTGGAAAACGAGCGGTCGATCAGATCCAGTGCATATTGTAAACCGTTCATAACAGGTAATAAAAATGTTCGTTGTGCCGGTGGTATTCCGGATTATTTTCTTATTTTTATCGATGATTTATAACAAGTGAAATTATAATCCTTCGCTTATTATCTCATTCATTCATTTCTTCAACTCATTAAGAGTATAAACCTCCCATGCGGAGGTTTTATTTTTGTCCTACCAGCAGCCCTCTGCGGACAGTATCGGGATCACTGATCCACTCATACGCCGTAACCCGGACAGACTCCGTGGTTACTTTCAGGGCTCCGTCCGTATAAAAGCGTAAGAAAACCGTCTGCGGAACTGCTGTCGAATCACTCCAGTAGACTTCGTCGGGACTGATGAGCGTTTCGCGGATCTGCGTAAAAAGCATATCATCGGACTGCACGGTCGTGGCATCAATCCATAGAGGGAGGTTCTCCGCTGTGATGACCCTTGCCATTCCTGTTTTGTCGATATGGCTTTTTATGGTGACCGCTTTTTCGGGGTAGGTATTTTTTCTGACCTTTGCCCATTCTGAAAGCCCGTAATCCTTAATGCCCAAATCGTCCACATCAATAGGCGTGGCATCTTTCGGCAGCTTTTTTAAATAGCTTTGGGCGCGGGTAAAGACCTGATCACTATCTCCCCAGTTGACATCAAAGCCCTGTTTCTGCATCCGTTCCCAGCCGTCAGGATCAATTTGTATCGCACCGTCAAAACTTGTAATTTCCCCGTCGTAATCATCGAAAACGTCCTCAGCGTCGGTGCGGCATTTCCAATGGAGCGGGGGCAGGAATTTCCATGAATCCTGATCCCTTTTGTCAAAGACTTTCCCGTCCAGACTTCGACAAATCACCGTCGTTCCGTCATCGATAATGGCGTTCAATCTCCAGTAAGGCGCAATTTCTACATCGTCCATCATTTCCAGATACCGAGCCGCCATATTGGAGGTGGCGTTGGCATGATCCCATTCCGTTTTCAGATACAATTCCTTATAGTTCGGAAATACTGATTTTGCCTTATTTCTGAAATCGTTAAAACTTTTTACTTCCGGATCCTTTAACATCTCATTAAGTTCGTAGACTTCCGCCTGTGTTTTGTCTGCTCCGAACCGGTGGATGTTATTCATCCAAGCCCTCATCCGGCGGTGGTCGGTACTGTCAAAATCAAAGTTCATTTTTCCGAATCCCTGTTTTATCGCCTCTAACAGAGGGGCATGCGATGCCTTAAATTCGTTGTAGCTCCAATTGACGGTTCCGGGGTTTTCATACAGCTGCCGCAAAAATTTTTCTTCTGCAGGTGTTATATCCCTATTAAAAGGGGTCTCTGACTCCGCCTCACAACCTGAAATAGTGCTGTGAGGCGCATTAAAATTTACATAGTGATTCTTAGGGACTGGTGGCGAAAGCTCACCGCTTTGGGTGCCATCGGAAACTTCTCCGACAATTTCCACATCCAGTTCGGTTTCGATCTGTTCCTTTTTGATTTTGTACCCCAAATCTTTAACTCCCTTGAAAATTTCCAGTCTTTCCTTCGGCGTTAATTTTTCGTTGTCATTCCAAATACAGGTGTCGTTTTCGTCAAACGGATAACCCAGCCCGCGGAGCCACGGCAGGACATCGTCATTGATAAAAAACATCACAAAGGTTTCGTCGTCCATGGTGATGAGCTTTTGAGTCCCGTTAATGATTTCCCCCGTTTTCGCCCGGCTTCCGGTATCTTTTGCCGTTTCGGAATTCCCGTCAAAAAGATTGGCAAGCTCCTCGTTACAGGCTTTTCTTTTTTCGTTAAATACGTTAAAGCTGTCCCGGCTGTTGGATTCTTTAATGTCGATTTCCACCCCTTCGGGGAATCGCGCCCAACCGGCAGAACCTAAATCCTTTAACCATTTATCCACTTCCTTTTTTACGCGTGGATCCGTGGAAGCCACCTTTGCGGTACGCATCGGAATTCCGAACATCTCCTCGAACTCATCCCAGTTTTGCCATGAATGCTTTTTAAAAATCCATAACGGGATTGCTTTGTTTAAAAGTCCGATGGAATGCTCATGATGCACCCACAGCGTCCATTTTTTAAGGTTTCCCTCGGTAAAGTTTTCGCCCTGCAGATCATAAGGATTAATAAGCAGCTCGGTGGTTTCCGGTACGATATGATCCCGGTACACAAAAGACAGCTTTTTGATCAATCCGTTTTCGTCCAGTTCCTTCGGGTACATGAGCGTGTAAGAAAAATAAATACTGTCAAGGGTATATTTGATCAGGTTTTTAAACCATAGTTTTTGGATCAGCCTGGTTTTTTCTTCGTTAACTTCCCCGTCTTTATCAACAATGGCAACCGATTTATTGGAAACCCTGAGCTTACGGGTTTCGCTGCGCCCGTAAATAAAAGGATCGTCCAACACTTCCTCCATAATGTCAATAAGCATTTTACGGCGTGGAAGCATGGGATCTATTGCCGCCGCCTTTGCCAGTTTCCAGTCTTTGATTTCCTTATTATATAAGGTACGCTGACGTTTGATCGCATCCACCATCCGGGTGACGGCTCTTTCATAGTCTTTATCCTTATTGCCACCGAAGGCATTGTGTAAAAAATCGGTGACCGCCTGTATTTTAAATTTCATTTAAAAGGTATTTAAAGGGTAATTAATAGCGCTCTGAATATTTCGGGTTGCTTCCGAATTCGATCACCTGACTTCCGGTTTCCCCGCCACTTTCTCCTTCGTCGGGTTTCTCCGGCAAATCCGGAGAGATATCCCCTTTGGCTACGGCTTTGAGCCAGTCTTTGGCAGCGTTGTAACGGATGATCCTCAGTTCAGGAATGACATCCGCGGCGGCATTGGCATGGAGGTGGTAAATGGCAATATCCACCATATACATAATAATAAGCGCGTCCCTGTCGGCTCCGGCAACGGAAAAAATCGCCGCTACATTATAACGCTGTCTCAGGTAGCTTTCCATTTCCGCCTGAGCGGCAAGCTCGGCTCGATGCTGAACATCTTCTTTCCTTTGGATAATAATTTGTCTGATCCAATTCCGGATCTGTACTTCGTAGTCGGTTTCTGTTAAAAAGGGCATGGTCGTATTTTTAATAGATGTTATCAGGGTTTCTTTCATGTTTTCCCGTGCCGAAGGAATCTTTGTCCCAGTCTTCCGAATCCGAGACCACAAACTGGTCGAGGAAAAACCACGCACCTTCGTCGGCATCCGGAGCGTCGTCCGCGGTATTATATCCCGGTTCTATTCCCCTGACCTGTAAATTCCCTTCCACCATATCCGGATCGTTTTCTTCCTCTACATTGTAGACCACGTTTCCGGAGGAGTATTCAGGCTCCATTCTTACCATACGGGTGTATTTATTGGGTTTCTGTCTTTCGTCGGTCAGGACACTAAGCGGGTATTTGTATTTTTTGCAGGCGCGTCGGAGGGCTTTCTTTACCGGTCGGGTGTAAAATTGTTTTTCCATATACCAGATGATCCCCACCCCGGGGGGCAGGTTTTTCTCAACTTTGATCATCCATTCGAAAACGTCCTCCAGTTCACAGCGGCGCGTGAACCTTTTAATGCAGTAGCGTTTGAACTTATCCTGTCCCCAAACCGATACGGCTTTAAAATCCGAGGTCTGGCTGTTTTCAAAACTCGGATCAAAATACCCGATGATGATATCCATTTTGGAGAGGTGCGGAAGTTTGGCAAAACGGAAATATTTGTTTTTAAAGATTTTCCCTTCAATATCCGTTTCGTGAAAGAATTCCTGCTTGGCAAGAACAGTTCCCGCCTTGGCAATTTTCCTCAGGAGTTCCTGTAATGAATACCGCTGCCACCAGGCAGGTTTTCCGTTTTCGATGGCTTTTACTTTGGAATGGTAAATGCCCTCTCTTTTTTTCGCTCCGGGTTTGGTATCTCCCACGATATTGGCAAGGATAGAATTATGATGAATACGGTTCCCACCCATCGCGAAACGCGCCCCTTTGATGCTGAGGGCAAAATACATGGCTCCTAAAATCTTTTTCACCACTTTATCCACCCTTTTGGGATTGTGGACAATGTCGTCATCGTCCACGTCATCCACCACACCGTAATTGGGACGTTTTTCGTTTTCCCTTGCCCCGCGCGGGGACTGGTCACGACCAAAAGCCAGAAAACGGATTCCTTCTTTTGTGGTAAAATCCCCGTCCTCCCATGACCCGAAATTATACTGCTCCCCAAAATCGTGGGCAAAGAGTTTATTGTATTGCAGCTGTGCCTGAAGATCGGATAACAGGTTACACGCATCGTCCTCATTTTTCCCCATCAAAAGCATTCCTGTTAATTGCTTATGAGCGATAAGCCACATGGGTATAATAATCGTCAGGTGAACGGACTTGGCGTGTTCCCGCGCCCATTCGGCAACTCCAAAAAAGTTCGGATCCGCAAGGCAGGCGTTGGCAAAGTCAATATGAAAATCCGCACAATCAGCATCTGCGTATAATTCAAAATAGGTTTTAACAAAAAAATTATAATCGGTTAATGCCCTTTTAATTCGTAATTTTTGCTTTTCCTCCGTATCATTGAAGGCAACGGCGGCACTGTTCTGAACCTGTGAACAGAACTCCAGCCATTCGTTATAATCCCTTTTCGTGATGGTGAGTGCCGACATTACTTTTCCCCGATTTTATAGTCCACGTATTTTTTTTGCAAAAGGTTAATTTCCTTTGCCAGTTCTGCGTTTTGAGTAAAGGCGTATGTCGTGAAATCCTTAAATACATTAATGATCTGGCTGATGGTTACCTTTTTATTCGACAGCTTTTCAATGCTGTTGGCGATCTGAATAATATCATTGGGTTTGCTTTTGGGATCTTCACTCAGGGCATGCGCCTTTTTATACAGGTTTTCGATGATCTTTCGGGCGGTAACCGTTGATGCGCTTTTAAGCAAATCCCATTCGCCCTCGGTTTTCCATTTTCCCAGCGTTTTTTCTGTGACGTGAATGATTTCTGCGATTTCTTTCTGCGTCTTGTCAGTCTCCAGAAACAAGTCCTGAGCTATAGCATATTTCTCGTCATTCGTCAGCTTTTTCTTTTCATTCATCCGTAGGTATTTAATTTTTAATTCGGTCGGATGCAACCTCAATTTCCGGTTTCATTCCTTATATATATGAAGCAAAATTGCTTTATATAAGGGCTTTACCGAAGCCGGCTGTTAGTGGCTGTATGAAAATATATAACCACTGCATGAAAATATTCAGCCGCTAACCGTCAGCTTTTTTCGGGGTGTTTTTCAGCCAATCTTTGCCTTATCAAAATCAAAGAAATGTCTAAAAAGCCCTTTCATTATGAACTTAAAAATCAGGTTTCCGGCAGTGCCGAAATCAGGATGTACGGGTACATTGGAAAATATGATGAGTTCGACTATAAAAGGTTCCAACAGGTTTTCAGGGATGCACTACAAAACAATAGTGATTTAACCATAAGAATGCACTGCGGGGGTGGTTCTGTGTATGAGGGGCTCGCCATTTATGACCTGATCCTGAATTCAGAAGGACATACCAAAGTCATTGTGGAAGGGATGGCGGCATCCATGGGCGGGGTGATTGCCCTTGCCGGTGACGAAATCGAGATGAACGATAACGCATTCTTTATGATGCACGCGGTAACCGCAGGATGTTTCGGAAATAAAAATGATTTTAAAAACGGGATTCAGCAGATTGAAAACTGCGAGGAAAGGCTCGGGAAAATCTTTGGTGAAAGAACAAAAGCAGATGAAAAGACCATTAAAAACTGGTTCGATTCCGGGCAGGATCACTGGCTGAGTTCCGATAAGTGCTTAGAACTGGGAATTTGTGACCGGGTGATTAAGCCTACCAAAAAAAGAAAAACTGGGCAGGAAGCCGAAAATATCACAAACAAAACTCCGGAAGAAGCCTTCGAATGCTTTAACCTGTATCCTGAACCCCCTGAGGACAATAATATTAATCAACATACTGAAATGAAAAAGGAAGCAATTTTCGCCGCTTTAGCTGCGGCAGGATTGGCGGGAAAATTAACCGCTTCATCTTCGGATAAAGAATTTGAGCAGCATCTGGAAGAACTGTTCGGCAAGGCAAAAAGAACCGATACGCTCGAAAATGAACTAAAGGAATTTAAGGAAACACAGGCGGAAGTTTTGATTTCCGCAGCCTTAAAATCCGGTAAGATCACGGGTGCCGAAAAGGACGAATGGATCAAGGATGCCACCCAAAATTATGCCCTCGTAGCAAAATCACTCGAAAGAATGTCCGGCAAACCGGATCCCAATGCGGGGTTAGAAAGACAAAAATCAGTGGTGGACGGAGACAGACACGAACTGTTCAACGGACGTGAAAAATGGACGTTCTCCGACTGGCAGGAAAAAGACCCGAAAGGTCTGGAAAGGCTTAATGAAGAAGCCGGAGAAGAATTTGAAAAACTGTTTAACGCCGAATTTGAAGACTAAAAAATGGCAGAATTAATAGACGGGCTATACCTGAACAAATTTGTAGCCCCACAATTACTGAAAGAGTTCAGAAACTATAATGACAAATTTTTGGCGGCATTGGAGCCGGCACCGGAGGGAGCGAAAACGGCGGACGGGCTTCGCCAGAATAAACTCATCAATAATGTGGGTTTTTATGTCAACAATACAGCTCCGTTTACGGCAAAGTCCATGAGCGGTAAAAACAGCATCATTCCCTGGGATAAACTCGATACCGACCCGACAAAAGTCAACGATGCCGAGATCAGGGCATTGGCATTTGACAAGAGATCGGAAGTCCGCGTTAAACACTCACAGGGGTTCCGTATTGGAGTGCGTGATTATGTTTTAAACAAACTGGCTCCGGCTCATCATGTTTCAGGAGCCATGCCGGTATTAAGAACCACAGGAGCCGTATTCAACGGAAGAAAAAGGCTGACGTTTCAGGATCTGATCAATTTTTACAATGAAATTGAAGTGCTGAACCTTATTGATGACGATACCTCGGAATCACCCAATTTCTGGAATATGATCCTGAACCCGGAACACCGCTCAGACCTTAAAATCGATAAAGCGGGAACTGCTAACCACAGGGATAATCTGGAATTTGACAAAGACACCGGGGAGTTCAAGAGGTTCTATAAAATAAGGATGTGGGAAAATAATGCGGCTCCATTGTATTCGCCGACAGGGGAACTGAAGGCAAGGGGATCCATTAAAGAAGATGGCGATCAGTATGCCTCTACCTTTTTCTATTCCCCCAATACGGTTTGGCATTTGGAGAAGCTCAAAATCCTTTACAAACCGGAATATCAGGATACCACCAATGCAGATCCGGAGTCTGAATTCAGATTACAGGGATACGGGCTTTGTGACAAAAAGCAGGAGTACGGTTTTGGAGCCATCATTTCTGATAACGGTTAAGAAACGTTCACGATGAAATTATCTATTAAAGCCCTGGAAGTTGCGGCTTCACAGATCGGGAAACAGGAAAACCCGCCCGGATCCAACTGGGGAGAACCGGTTAAAAGCTACCTCTCCAGTGTGGGGATCGGATTTGCCACCCCGTGGTGTATGGCTTTTGTGTATTGGTGTTTCCGACAGGCTTCCGAAACAATGAATGTTAATAATACGGCAATCAAAACAGGCGGCGTCTTAGCCGCCTGGAATCAAGCCGCTCAAAAAATAAAATCCTCCAATCCCGCCATCGGATCCGTGTTTATTATGGATTTTGGCAAAGGGCAAGGGCATACCGGTCTCGTTGAAAATTTCGACAAAGAATTTATTTATACCATAGAAGGAAATACCAATGACGCCGGTAGCCGTGAGGGGATTAAAGTATGCAGGAAAAAACGCCTGCGAACGACGATTAAAGGTTATTTAAACTACTAAAATGAAATCTTTTTTTAACGCTATATCTATTTTATTTTGTCTGGCGCTGTTGGTTTCCTGTGGAAGCAGGAAACCTCTGCCGCCGGAAACAGTCACCGACACTTTGGTTGTAAAACAGGTCATCCGGGATACGGTGCTGGAGGTTCAGGCAGATTCTACGTATTACCATGCGTGGATCGAATGCATTAACGGCAAGCCGGTTCTAAGGGAGCCGAAGCCGGAGAACAGAGAAAAAAGAGCTAACAACCACGACCACAGTAAGGCGTTACAAAAGCCTGACGTTATCCTGGACGAAAGCGGAAAGCTAACGGTTGAATGCCGCAAAGAAGCAGAACAGCTCAAAGCACAGCTTACGGCTTATTACGAATCACGGTTAAAAGAACGTGTCCAACCGGTTGAGATCATAAAGCCCTTTGCATGGTATCATAAAATATTGATGCTGGCAGGCGGGATTTTTCTTCTCCTTGTAGGGTCTGTTATCATTATTACCATTAAAAATTCACTTCATGTCTGATAAAAAGAAATTTCAGGAAAAAGCCAATGCGCTTTTTGAAAAATACCCGAAGGCTAATAAAATTTTTATTTCAGAAAACGGACAGTGTTTTTTTGAAGAAAAGGCGGCTAAGGATTACCATGAATTAAGAGGGTTTGAAAGTGAGCCGGAAGTCTTTTTTCGTGAAGGGTTTGAGGACGAGGACGATTCGGATCTGCAGGCGGCTCTTCATAATTCTGAACTGGCACGAAAAGTCTTAGAAGGAATTATCGAAGATGTGGCGGCGGTTTGTGATCTTGACCGGGACTACGAACCGGCAAATGCTGACACGGACGAAACCGTTACGGCTGTTATCTCCCTTCGTGAAAAATATGCTGAAAAAGACCGCCTGCTGACCGAGGCAAACGTCGGACTGGAGGAACTTTCAAATGTTGCAGCGGAAAACGAAAATCTGAAACAACAACTGGAAGCCGCCAATAAACAGATGGAAACTTTGAATAAAACAACAATCCCAAAAAACAGGAAAGATGCGCCCCAGACTGATCGTACAAAAGCTTAACAGCGGGCTTGGGAGAAGGAATCCCTCCGCCGACATGATAACCGGCAGCGTGATGAATGCCGTTGCCACTTCCGAAATGGTACTGGGAAATATTTACACCCTGAAAAATATTCAGGAGGTCGAAGCTTTGGGGCTTAGTGATGAATATGACCAGACCAATAAGGTACTGGTGTATGAAAGGCTGAGACGTTTTTTTGTTCACAACCCATCCATAACGGTGTATTTTATGCCCGTGGCTCAGGGCGTAACCCTGACGCAGATGGTGGATAAAGACAATCAATATTTAGCCAGATTACTCCGTGATAAAGCCGGAGAAGTCGTTCAGGCTTGTGTTTCCTTAAACCCGGATAAAAATCATTCGCCGATTATCGAAACGGGACTTGATAAGGACAGTATCGATGCCATCTATAAAGCGCAGGCTCTGGCGGATGCCGAATGGACAAAAGACCGCTACTGTGAAATCTATATTGAAGGCAGAAGCTTTTCAGGAACATCGGCGGCAGTTCTTAATCTGAGAACGCTTTTAAGCGAATGCCCGGACATTTCCGTGGTGATCGGTGCCGATTACGAGGTTTCCAGCCGGGACGACCTCTATAAAGGCTATGCCGCGGTGGAGGATTACGCTGCCATGGTTTCTAAGGCGGATGTTTCACAGAACGCGGGGGAACAGATCAATGATTTTAACTTAACCCATGTGGATGAGAAAACCTTTATCATTCCGGGACTGAGTTCCGGTAACAAACTGAGTGAGTATTCCGATACGGATCTGGATAATCTCGATGATAGAGGGTACATCTATTTTGCGCCCATCGTTAACCTGGGCGGGATTTCTTCCACCGCGGGAATCTATATCAACGATACGCATACCTGCGCTAAAATTACCTCTGATTTTGCTTATGGGGAAAACAACAGGACGATCAAAAAGGCGATCAAGCTCGCCAAGGCAGCATTAACCCCGAAAGTGAAGGGACGTATATACGTCGATGAAAACACCGGGTTTATGGCTCCTGAAACGGTGAAGGACTTAGAAACCATTACCAAGGTTTCACTTGATCCGATGGTGGCAGCCGGAGATATCAGCGGCGGTGTGGATGCCTACATCAACCCGGAGCAAAATGTACTGGCTACAAGTGAATTTATCGTGCTGCTGACTTTTATTCCGGTGGCTATCGGAAGAAGGATTACCCTGAAAGTAGGTTTCAGAAACCCTTTAAATACTCAATAAAAATGGTGACTCAGACAAGAATCAACGGAAAATACAGGAATTACGGAAATGTCCGTATTACCGCTTTGGGGGCGACCTTCATGGGCGTTACCAAAATAGAATACAAAAGAACCGATGCCATTGATCCGGTAAAGGTCGTGGGAACCACCAAATCGGTAGGATATACACAGGGCGATGAAATCTGCGAAGGAAGCATCGGGCTTTTGAGTGAAACGGTAGACGCGATTCAGGCAAAACTGCCCAAAGGAAAAACCCTGCAGGACATCCCGCCTTTCCCGATCACGGTTTCCTATGTGGATGATGCCGGGTTACAGGTCTGTCATGTCCTGTACGGCTGTAAGTTCAAAGAGAACGGAAGGTCGGCGGAAGCGGGAAGCAATGATGCGCTGGTCGTGGAAAGCCCGCTATACATTCACGATATAGACTTTGCAGCCTGATGAACCGGCAGGAATTAAGGGACAAATGCCGGGAAATGGGCATCCCCTTTACATCAAAAGACACCAACAATCAATTAACTGAAAAAATAAGACTTAAAGAAATGAAAAACGAAACACAGGAAGGTCATATCACCGCCGAACAGATCGCAGAGTGGAAGAAAAAGTTTAAAACGGATAAGCTCCACAAGCTGACGGTGAAAGATAAAGACGGAAACCCTATTGTCGGTTATCTGAAACCACCCGGAAGGGAAATCAAAGCCACTGCCCTGTCCATGTATTCGCAGAATAAAATACTGGAATGTGGGGAATTTATCCGGGATAACTGCTGGCTTGGTGGTGACGAAAGGCTAAAAATGAGTGGTGACATTGCCGATACGGCGGCAATACAGGCATCAGGAATCATTAAGTTTTTAGAAGCGGAACTGGGGGAAGTTTAGGGCTTCCGATCAATAAGGAAGCCGGATTTGACTTCATCCGAAAAGTAAGTGCCCTTATAAGCTATCATTTTAAAATTCCTTTCCCGGAGGAGCTGGACGACCAGACCTTCTGGAATAAATGGGAACAACTGAAATGGGTACTGTTTTTTGAGAACAAAAGAGCTAACGCAAAAGAAGGAGAAAATGTCGAGTTATAATATTAATGTTAAAGAACTGATCAAACAGCACTTTCCGTTTACGCTTGGATTTGCCACTCAGACCGTGGCAGATGCACTATTTAACGGTTTTGATGATATACAGGTACTGCCCACCCATAATGAACCTGCCAAAGTTTCCGTCATGGGAACACCGGTCTGGGATTTTATAGACCTGAAGCCTTCCTATATTGAAGGAACCGGTGAACGGTTTGGCGGATATTCTTTTCCTCTGGAAACGACGATTGAACCCATAAGACCTAAAAAGATTGTGGAAACCGATATTTTCGGGCGTGACGGAAATGTAGAGGAGCTCATCGCTCTGGATGACTGGCAGTTGACCATCAGAGGGCTTATTATAAATTATGACAGTACCGATTACCCGGAACAGCAGGTGAAGGAATTACAACGGGTTTGTGAGCTTAAAACCTCATTACTTGAATGTGAAGGAACTTTGTTAACGATGCTCGGTATTCATTATATGAGCATTCACAGGCTGACCTTGACCCCGTCGATCGGCTACTCGCATATTCAGGCTTTTGAATTGGAGGCAAAAAGTAAAATCCCTTTTATCATCTCCCCGTAATGGTACCCTGTATTGAAATAGTGATTGGAACATTAAAGTTCACGGCAGCCACGGAAATTACTATAAAAAAAAGCTGGCGAACCTTTACCGATACCGCAACAATCAGGCTTCCGAAAGCCATTTATTATTACGACGGTAACGGCATTTTAAAACCGGTCGAGCATCTCGGCAATTTTATCAAAGTCGGAGATAAGGTAGAAATCAGACTGGGGTACAACCGGCAGCTGTTTACAGAGTTTAAAGGCTATGTGGCACGGTCGCCAAGGATTAATATACCCTATGAACTGATTTGCGAGGATGAAATGTGGCAGCTTAAAAGAAAAGAAACAAGCGTGTCCATTGAAAACGCCACGGTACAGCAGATTATTCAGGCGGTCGCTCCGGGGTATGAACTGGATTGTATCGATGAAGTCTACGGAGATTTTTCGATGAAACAGACCACCGCCGTCAAGGTTTTTAATGAGCTTCAGGAAAAAGCAGGTATTTATACCTTTTTCAGAGACGGACGTTTAGTTTGCGGAAAAATCTATTCTGACGAAAAAGTTTCAAAGGCTCAGCCGGTGTTTGAATACGGCGAGAATATTATTGATCACAACCTGCAATATATTTTCCCGGATGAAGCAAAGGTGAAAATTTATGCGAAAAGTAAGCAAAGTAATGGAACTTATGAAAGAATAGAACTTGGAGAAGAAGGTGGTGATATTGAGCATTGGGATTTCAGTGCCGGATTAGATAAGGAAACTTTGAAAAAAAATGCAGAATCCCGATTGAAAAACAAAAAGACAAGAGGAGGCTACAAAGGTAGCATCACCTCATTCGGCTGGTCGCGGGTGGAACACGGACAGATGGTACAGGTACGGGATAAAAAATATGAAGAAAGGAACACCAAAAATTTCGTGGATGAAGTGGAGATCACGATGAGCGCAACCGGCGGTTACAGAAGAATTATTGACATAGGAAAAACGTACAGGGATGGAGAGTTTAAAACAATTACTTAACAGGTTTCCGGTAGAGGTGGCAAATGCAAAAGTAATAGGTGTAAAAGAAAATATTTGTCATATTGTTTTAGAAAATTCCGGTAAAGAAATATGGAACTGTTCTATAAACTCTATTGTTGAAAATAAGGAAAATCAATTAACTGTTTATCCTAAAGAAGGAAGCATCGTTGTTGTAGGATTAACAGGTGATGGAAGCGCCACCATTTTAGCCGTAAGTGAAGTTGAAAAGATTTACTTCAGGAACGACAAATCAGAATTCACTTTCGATGGTTCCGGTTTTCAGTTCAACCGGGACGGTGAAAATTTAAAGGAAGTTCTTAACGGGTTTCAGGACGGGTTCGGGAAACTCTGTGATGAGCTGGCAAAAGTGGTGGTTTCTATCGGGGTAACCCCTGACGTTCCTGCAATCATGCAGATTAAAAATGAAATTGTCAACACCAATAAACAGGCATTAAACAAAATTTTAACCTAAAAATTATGAATGATATCCTACTGAATGACGACAACGATATTTCCATTGTAAACGGTGATTTTCATATTGGAGAATCCGGACAACAGGAAATAGAAAGCCTACTCATTGCCTTTAAAGGGGAATTTAAAAATACCCCGCTTCTGGGCGCAGAACTGCCCAGAATGCTCAAGGCAAGGAACACCCGCCAGGGGATTACCCGTGAGGTCAATGAACAGCTAAAATATGACGGCTTTACCCGCATTGATTTTAAAATTGAAGATGCCGTAAATTTCACCGTAAACGCCCAAAGAGATGCCCCTTAATAAAGCCCAGCTCATCCAAAGGCTTATTACGATGTTACATAAGCCATCAACGACAGGTAATGTAGAAACCGCGGCTCAGGAACTGGCGGATGCCATCGAGGAATATGTAAAAAGCGGAACCGTGACCGGAATTTGCGGCGGTGCCGGAAGTTCTTTAACGCAGGGAAAAGTAACATAATGAAAACAATTGTTTTAACTCATCAGACTATTCTGGACATTGCAATTCAATACACAGGAACCGTGGAAAACTGCTTTGCCATCGCCGTGGCTAATGGCTTATCGGTTTCGGACGTATTATCTGCAGGATTACCCGTTGAAATTCCTGAAGATGTATTTAAAAATACGGACGTCCTGAATTATTACGATGCCAAGAACATACAGCCTGCAACGGGCTGGGCAACTGAACAGGACAGCGAAATACCAACATTAAAAGGGGTTGGCTATATGCAGATTGCAAACGGTTTTAAAGTAAGCTAATATGAACAGTACACTTCAGGAACTCATCGGACTTATCCTTTCGCTAAAAGAGGCAAATCCTTTTTTACAGGGGCTGACCGCCAATTCTAAAACAGCGGTCTGGCGCAATATGCTGGAAACGGTGGCTTTTATGATTTTTAATTTTCAGGAAGCCCTCAGATTGCACATGAAAGAAATTGACGATAAAATCGCTTCCCAGAAAGTTCCCAATGAAAAATGGTACCGCGAGCAGGCGCTCCGGTTCCAGTATGGGTTTGAACTGGATCCGCTTTCCTACACCGGAGAGTTTCTCCCAACCTATGAAGACGGAAACGGAAATGTCATTACCGCGACGCAGCAGGAGATCGAAGATTCAAAAATTATAAAATATGCTTCGGTTACTGCCAATATCAGCGGAAACGGGGTAAAAAAAGTATCCATGAAAATTGCCGGCGAAAATATGGACGAGGTGATTTCAGATGAAAAAGCCCTTGCTTTTAAATCGTATATCGAAAGAATACAGGCGACCGGGGACAATATTGTAGTCGTGAACTTTCTGCCGGATATTCTTTTATTAAAATACAGGATATGTTTCGATCCCTTACTCCTGCATCCGGACGGCATGAGCATTCTGACGGCGGAGTATCCAGTTAAAATTGCCATTGAGAATTTTTTAAAAAACCTGCCATTTAACGGTGAGCTTTCTGTCGAAGCCCTGGAAAATGTTATTCAGGAGGTGAACGGCGTAAGAGACCTGCAAAAATTAGAGGTCTCGAGCCAATGGATCGAACCGGGAACCGGATATGGATTATTCCAGCCTGTTGAGATCAGCAGAATCCCCAAATCAGGGCGGTTTAAAATTGAAGACTGGAGCGGAATAGAATACATTAATTATCAGCCTGCTGAGTAATGAAAGATGAATTGTTTAACATCAGTTATAAGCAGTTAGCCTTATGGTGGCTGCCTACTTTCAGGAGAAAACCGGTAACCCTTCATTTTTTGTGGTGCCTGATTTTCCCTCTTGAAGCATTATACATTGAGTTTCTGAAAAGAAGAAAACAGAATTTAATTAAAATGAATTTCAATTACCAAAAATTCTCCATGGAAAGAAGGCTTAATGATGCTTTTGATCCATTGGAAAGAAGGATCCGGATTGTAAATGCCGTACAGTACGAAGGGGTTTATTTATATACGGAAGCCGAGGACGATCTCTATTTTTCCAAAACCCGGTGGCTTTACGGGGATGAAAATCCTCTGTACCTGCGAACGGAAGCGGAATTGTATTCAGAGTACGATTTTATCGTCAGGATTCCGGGTACACCGATCAATATGCATCAGCTCAGGGCAGAAATTGACTTTTACAAATTAATAAGCAAACGCTACAGCATAGAAATCATACCATAATGAGAATTAATATCCAATTTCTTCAGACCGGCGGTGTTCCCCTCACCAACGATTTAATGGACGTGCTTCAGGAAGCATATACCATCTTCAATGTTCTGGGGGATGTAGCGGGACATTTAACGATTCTCTCGGGCTGTACGCCCACCGGGCAGAGCGTAAGCCCCGGTATTGTGGTGATCAACGGGGATATCCTCTATTTTGAGGGCGGACTGGTCACCGCTTCGGTGTACATCCATACGGCGCAGATCACCAAAACGTTCCAGGATCAGACCGATAAAATACTGATCGAAAAGAAAACGGTAAAATTCGGGCTGTCCGCTCCCGGCAATATGTGGAACTGGAGCGACTTTACAAGACTGGAGACGTTAAAGGTCATGATGGAAAAAATCAATGCTGCCGCGACTCAAGCCGACCTGAACGATATTAAAACAAGGCTTGACAAAGTAGAGCTCAAGACCGCTCCCATTATGAACGGGGGGATTGCATGGTTCTGGCGCAAGCCCCTTTCTGAGATTCCGGCGGGTTGGAAACCCTGCACGGATTTTAAAGGAAAGACCATTTTCGGGCTTGATCCCAACGATCCTGTTTTTTCAACTCTGGGAACGACGGTCGGCAGCCACAGTAAAACCATCACCCAGAATAATATTCCGGATTATGTGATCCCTTTTTACGGAGCCACCAACAGCGGGCAGACCGCCGTGGGGAATGACCTTTCCGTTATCAAATGGAACGGGAAAGCTCCGGACGGATTCTATGACCATACCTACGGGATCAATTCCGGGGGGAAGGGAATGCCCATGGATGTCCTGAACCGCGGGGTCATTGTCGATTTTATAGAACCTGATTTTCAATAATATTTACACCTCATGGCAACACCTTTAAATACTCTTTTAAGCTGGTTTGAAACCGGGGATTTTCCCACACAGGCACAATTTCAGGCTTCATGGTCTTCATTCTGGCATAAGGATGAGTCCATCCCCATGTCGCAGGTTAGCGGGCTTGCCGGGCTTTTTGAACAGACGGCAAGCGCGCAAGCCCTCAGCAGCCATCTCAATGATTCGAATGCGCACGCCGGATACCTCGCAAAACTGGACGCTTCGAACCTGACCGCCGCCCATGTCAATGCATGGAAAAACAGGCTGGGCGTAGATGAGATTCCTGCCAATACCGCTCTGGTGGATATGGGACAGAGCCAGTCGGTATACAATAAAGAACAGATCAATTCCCTTTGTATGCTGCTGGAAAACTATGTTAACAGCGACGGGAAAATTATGTCCGGAATGATTGAGGCGTTGGGTTTAACCGAGCTTATTACGGTAACACAGACTTCGCTAGCTTCTTTCATGGCTGATCATGCCAATTATACCTATGAAAAAAATGATATCATTGCCATTCCTGACGGAGCAGGAAATTATTCTTTATACATCTACAAAGGAGGCAGCAAAACCTCGGCTGATAATTATATTCCCACCGGATTAACGAATCTCACCATTGCAATGGTTCAGGGCTTACAGGCAGCTTTGGACGGCAAAATGAATAAGCCGACCGCAAGCGGAAATTATTACGCAAGGTATTTTCTCGGGCAGGTTTCATGGGCTGCCATTAATCCTGCTTCCGGTTACCTGCTGTTCTGGAACGGAAATGATTTTACAGGATCCCGCATTTATACAGACGGTACGAAATTCGGGATCGGTACAACGGCACCTGCTGAAATGCTGCATCTCAGCAATGGAAGGATCCGGAGTAAAGCAGTGGTTTTTGATGAAAATGCAGAAACCCTGCCGTATCAGATCACACACTCAAACAGGCGTTATTATGGCTCGGATTTAACCGGAGCAGCCAGAATGTTTATGTACAGGGATTACGCAGACTATAAAGCACTTTGGGAAGGCTTTACCGATGCACAGAAAAATGAAATAAAAACGATTGCAAACGGTGGCTGGACGACCAATACCATGAGTGTCGCCATTATAACCCCGCCAATTGCGGCGAAACAGGATACAGCACAGTGGTTTGTAATGAGGGGTGCCAATCTGAATCTAAATCCCGCAGGTTTTGCCGTATATCTGGTAGATGCAGGAGGTACTGAGTTTCAGGTTCCCAACAGTCAGGTGCAATTATATACCAGCGGTTTAGACCTTTCCTTCTGGTATAATTTTAAAGATCTCGCTTTGGGAATTTATAAGGTTAAGCTCTGGAACGGAGCGGCTTCTTATACAACCGGGGCGAGTGTTACCATTACTCTGGTTTCTAATGTAATCCCGATTGATTTTTCAGGGATGACGTGGGAGAAAGCGTCAACCACTCCGGCACAGGTCAACAACACCATCAATGCCTCCGGTACCACGGTAAGCCATTATCCAAATTCAGGCAATGCACCATATACTGAATTTGAAACGGTTGTATGTGCAGCCAAGTCGGGTACAATAATTTCGGATAATGAAAATTTTTATTTGAAAGCTTCTGTTACAGTAGGTTCAGGGCGTTTAACAAGCTGGGGGAATATCATCGGAGTCGGTCTGTCTTCCAATCCTCTGACTTTGGTAAACAGCAGTCAGGCATTTTCTAAAATAAAACAAAATAATGACTCCAGTTCTGTGAAATATGGCTGGGCGGATATGTCGTCATCTCTGGTATCGGGAGGAGCGAATATAGGACAATTCCAGTCCATACCCTACGAAGTGATTATTATGAGAAACCAGGGTATTTATACCATTATTGTTTCCACCGGTTCAGTATCGGCAACTTTTGTAAAAAGTGGTTCAAACGGAGCTTTGTCTTTGTTGTATTACGGATTCAGTGCGGCAGATATTGACGGGATTACGCCTCCCACGGCGTGTACATCCAGTGTAAGTTTCATTGAAGGTTATAAATTTTAATAAATAAGATCATGAATACTGAATTAATAGTAACGCCTGAAGTGCAGGCAGTATTAGACGCCATAAAAAACACCGGTAAATCATGGCATGAAATGATGCTTCCGGATCATCCGATGTATCCACAGTTTGCCCGCAAATTAGTGGTAACAGGTTTTAATACTCCGGATATGGAAGGCGAGGAAGACCGTATTTACGTCAATGTCCGCCAGTACCTGATTATAAAGGACGGCAATATCATCCATAAACGGTTAAAAATGCCAGACTGGATGATCCATGAAGGAAATGTGGAACAGGTCATGGGAAAGGACGGTTTTTTAAAAGGCATCTACAGGACAACGGATGATGACGGACAGGTTACCGACGAAAAAGAAGCCATACTAAAAGCTCCGTCTGTACAGTATATCCGCTTTCTGATCAAAACAAAAGCCGCCCATCTGGTGGATATTTTACAGCAGTTTATGGGGCTATATACAGAACTTTTTGATAAAGAAATTAACGAAATATAACAATGAAAGAATTGATAACGGAACCTGTGGTTGCCTTTCTCGGAGCCCTTCTGACAGGACTGGCAGGATTTATATTCGGAAAGAGAAAACTCAGGGCGGAGGTTGCCGGTATGAATGCTGACAACGAGGGCAAGGAAATTGAAAACGCCGATAAACTGGTTAAACTATACAAGGAAGCTTTGGATGATCTGGGTATCCGCTACGAAGCCAAATTCAGGGAATTTTCGGATTTATCGGATAAAAAAGTACTGATGCTTCAGGAGCAGATTGACTTTCAGAAACAGATCAACGAACAGCTGAGAGCGGAAAATAATCTGTTAAAGGCAGAAAATACGATACTCAAAACAAAATTAAAAGAAAATGGGATTACCATAACCTCATAAAAACAAAGAACATGGCAGATTTTAAATACAAAGAGCAGCACGCGGTCATTATAAAGACGGACAGCGAAAAAGAACAAAAAGAATTGTTCGACAAACTAAAGAAAATGGGATTTAAAAATTTAAAAGTTGTATCCGTATAAAATCTTTAGGTTCCATTGGTCAATTAATATAAAAATAGAAATCAAATGAAAATTGAAGTAAAACACACCTGCGAAAATTTTAATTCGTTCAGATCAGAAAAAGTGAAAAGTTTATTTAACGCTGAAAGCGGACACACATGGCAGCATACCGCCGAACTTCCGATTGAGGAGCAAGGGTGGCAGATCGGTCTTATTGTCGGTGCTTCAGGAAGTGGCAAAACATCAATAGGCAGTCAAATTTGGGAAAATGGGATTGTAAACCTTGCCGATGGTTGGAACCCTGACCTGCCGATCATTGAGGACATTGCGCCCGGTTCAGATATGAATACTGTAACGAGTGCATTGTCCGCCGTTGGGTTGGGTGACGTTCCGGCTTGGCTCCGCCCTTTTAAGGTTCTTAGTAACGGCGAACAGTTCCGCGCGGGGCTTGCACGTCTTATTTGTGAAGCCCCGGACAAAGTGGTGATTGATGAATTTACCTCGGTCGTGGACAGGCAGATTGCCAAAATTGGAGCCTCTGCCTTTTCCAAAGCCTGGCGGAAAACAAAGGGAAAACAAATTGTACTCTTATCATGCCATTATGATATTGTTGAATGGCTGCAACCTGATTGGGTCTATGACACCCGGACAGGTGAAGTAAAAAAAAAGCTTCAAAACGACCGCCTATTGAACTTGACATTTGGAAGGTCAACGGAAGTTACTGGAAGTTTTTTAAACCGCATTATTATTTAGATTTAAAACATCCGCCCTGTGCCGAATATTTTGTCGGAACCGTAGACGGAGAATTGGTTTGCCACGTTGCGGTTTGCCCAAATTTTCAAATAAAAGGGTACAGGGCGACCCGTTTGGTGGTCATGCCGGAATGGCAGGGAGCGGGAGTCGGAACCGCTTTTTTAAATCAGATTATGCAGTATCATCTGGAGGGTAAAGGAAGGTGTAACCGCAAATATCCGACCTATTTTCATACCTCACACCCGCAGCTTTGTGGATACCTCAGACATTCCCCAAAATGGAAACAGGTATCGGCAAAGCTTACCGGAGATAATAAGGCGAGAAGTATTAAATCATTGCAAAATACGTCTAAAGGATTTGAAAGTGGAAAAATGACAACCGGAGGATTCGGGGGACATTTCAGGGCAGTACAGGGTTTTAAATATTTAGGAAATGAAGAAATTTAAAGTTTTTATATCAGGTCAGAAATTCTTTGCCGAAGAAGTTTTCAGGCTTTGTCAAAAATTAGACATTGAAATCGTCGGGGTATGCTGCCCATTGGATGATCAGTATATCGGAAAGGCTGCCCGCCGTTGGAATATTCCCATTATTCCCTCAGGCAGTTTAAACGCTGACAATATGCCGGAGTGCGATTTGGGCATTACCGCCCATTCTTTTGACTATATCGGAAAGAAAACAAGGTATATTCCGCGTTTGGGATGGCTGGGATATCATCCCTCTTTACTCCCAAGGCATCGCGGGCGCAGCTCTATTGAATGGGCAATCAGAATGAAGGAACCAATTACCGGAGGGACGGTATTCTGGCTCAATGCAGGGATTGACAGAGGGGACATTGCTTATCAGGATTGGTGCTGGATTCCTCCGGAATACTTTTTAAGCCATCAAAAATCCGCTGCAAGACTCTGGCGCGACACATTGCTCCCCATGGGAGTGAAACTCTTTGAATCAGCCCTTAATGATATTTTAAATGGCGTGATCAAAAGGACTCCGCAGGACAAAAGGTTCAGTACATTCGAACCCGACACCAATGTCAAAGATATATATCGACCGGATCTCTTAATGATAGAATATGAAAACAGCCACCAATAAGTGGCTGTTTTTTTATATCTTCGGGTTTATATTTTTCTCGGCAGTTTCGAAAGGGGCTTTGCGCTTTTTGGAATTGTTGATTGTACACCCCGATTGTATTTTTAGGAAGATTATTCTCCCAGATAGATAAATGTATTCACCACCAGATAAGCAGATCGGTTGTCGATAGATTTCCCTCCGCCTCCGGTAGAGATGGTTGCCGTTCCTGCCACAGTGTGCATATGCGCTCCCGCAACGGCTGTATTGTTCAGCATTCCGATGCCGCCCCATGCGGTAGAGGCTCCATCCGGATGATAACCGCCGGAACTGTTGTTCACCGTGGTTCCACCCAATAAAAATCCCCCTTCTGTGGAAGAGTGGGTATGAGATCCCGCACTTTGCGCCACCCCGTTTACCGGTCCTGAAAGGGTAATATTCGGTAGGTTAGACTGTAAAATTCCGAAATGGTTTTCGCCTCCTGTAGCGCCTAAAACTTCTCCGTTGGCTCTGGATTTCAGAACCCTGTCTCTGGAATCCGGCAGATTGTCCGTAAATCCCAGACTTGCTGCTGCTGCCTGACTTACCGGCGAAAGGGCTGCAATATTTCTTCCGTCCAAAAGATACCATCCTCCGTGGTCGGTCTTTTTTACAGAAGTTTTAATATCGCCGATGTTCTTGCTGTTTAATGATTTTTCATCACCAAGCATGAGTTTCTGCCAGATCGTACCATCAAAATAATACAATCCCTGAGCATCTACTCTGTTGGTTTTTGAAGTGATTGAAGTGACCGGTGAAGTTACATATACAATAGTTCCGGCGTGTGTGCTTGAATATCTGGAATCTCCCGCTTTTAGCTGATCTCCCGTTAATCTCGGGGGCAAAATACCCTCCGCAGTGGAGCCATCGCTGTTCTTTGCGACTACGTCCAAACTCGTTATAGGATTTGCTGTATTGATCCCGATCTGCGAAAGCGCAAAATTAGATCCTACAGTAGCCATAACGACTGTAAAAATTGTTCTCATCCGTTTAATTCGTTACTAGTTAATGTTTCATGGTTTGGTGCAAAATATCGGTTACATATTTTACAACATTGGCTAGTGGCATTATTAGTTTTTAGTGTTTAGGTGAGCAGTACGGGTTTTATTTTTCCGGAAAGATTGGTAATAACTGCAGTAGTAATAGTTATCCCGTAAAACTGGCGCAAATATAATGCACTCAATAGTTTCTGCGAAAAGAAAGGTTATCCGTTTTCAGGAAAATGAAAAGAAAAAGACTAAGACTGTTGATTGTTTTCGTGAAAAACAGGAATCATATCCGACTGATTTTCAGAATAAAGCAACTTTATATAAACCGATGGAGAATAATCTGTAATCTGTTTAAAAACGGAGGCAAACTTGCTGTGAGAAGAAAATCCGCACTCTTCAGCGAGGATGCTGATCTTGTATTGGCGGTATTTTTCGTCATTAATAAGCTTATCGACGATGTAATTTATCCTCAGACGATTGATATAGGTTTTAAAATCCGAATTTTTATGGCGGTTGATGAGGTGCGAAAGATATTTCGTATTGGTGTTTAACTCTCCTGCAAGAAAGGACAGAGACATATTTTTATTCGTGAAGGACGTTCCTTTTTCAAAATCATCCAGAAGTTCAAGAAGTTTGGCTTCGGTTTCGGAAGTCATTGGAGATTCTGCTTTTTTCCTTCTATCTTCATCATCATTATTATGAATTTCTTCAATGGAAATATTAGCAAAATCCGGTTTCGAATTTTCAGAATAAAAACCTTTATCCTGAACAAATCCTTGGCGATGGTTTCTCAGTATATTCCTGATTCTCGCAAGCTGTTTTTTCTGTTTGGATCTGAAATGAAGAAATAACCCAATTAACGCAGAACACAACACAATAATGATTACGTTCTGTGCAACATGTATCGTTTCATGATGTTCTTGTACGGAAACGGGAAAGGCATTGACCAGTAGTAATACAAACCGGCAGAAACTATTAGACATACTTCAACAAATTATTATCCTTGTTATAATAATTCATCATTTTCATGGGTGTCTTTTTTGTTTTTCACAAAACTAAGAATAATTTATTTTTTAATAAAATTTAATACTTCCAATTAATTCGATAGGTAAAATGAAAATTTTTACTGTTTTTAATAAGACATCCATTTCTTTTTTAACCTGAAATCAAAAAAAATAATCAAAACATAGTTGTAACTATTTCTCCTCTGAAAAGACTTATTTATTAACATAATTATTACATTTGCAACCAATAAAAAGTATTTATGAAAAAACTATCGATATTTTCTGCCTTATTCATCGGAGCGTTTGCTCTCGCGCAGGGAATAAAATTTGAGGAATCCAACTTCACCACTGTTCTTGCCAAAGCAAAAAAAGAAAATAAACTTGTATTTATCGACGCATATACCACTTGGTGCGGACCGTGTAAACTGATGGCGAAAAATATTTTCCCGCAGAAAACCGTAGGAGATTATTACAACTCCCACTTCATCAATGCAAAAATTGATATGGAGAAAGGCGAAGGAATTGAAATTGCCAAAAAATACAATGTAAAAGCCTTCCCTACTTACCTTTTTGTAGACGGAAACGGAGAATTGGTACACAGAACTTTAGGATATGTAGAGGAAAACGACTTCATTCAGTTTGCAAAAGATGCAGGAGATCCGGGCAAAAGATTAACCGCTCTGAAACAAAAATTCGAAGACGGTGAAAAAGATCCTGAGTTTCTGAAAAACCTTGCTTCTCTTACGATGTACAACGATGCTGAATTTGCAGGAAGAGTAATGGAGCGTTATTTCAGTTCGAAAAAAGAACTGGACAGAGAAGATGTTCAGATGCTTCTTTCCGTTGCACAGAACGCAGACAGCCCGATGTACAAAATTTTTCAGGCAAAAAAGGATGAAATCTCCAAAATGATTACTCCTCAAAAGTATGAAGCCATCGACAAAAACATAAAGATTACATCTGTCCTTAAAAAGTCTTACAACGCACAGTCGAAAACGTGGGATGAAAATTATTTCCTTACAGAAGCTCAGAAATTCTTGTCTAAGGAAGAAGCAGAGAAAATTCTTAAAAAAGCACAGGCTGGAAGAGCGTTAAGAGATAAAGACATCGCGAAATATGAAAAACTGACGCTTGAACTGAACCAAGACACTTCTGCATTAAGCTCCGAAGAACTGAATTCTCTTGCATGGAATTTCTTTGAAAATGTAAGCAACAAAGCTTCTCTGGAAAAAGCAGTAGTTTGGGCGCAGGAATCGGTAAAGAAAGACGAAAACTTCGCGAATACCGATACTTTAGCCAATCTTTACAACAAAGTTGGCGACAAGAAAAACGCCAAACTATGGGCTGAAAAATCCATCGAACTGGCGAAAAAGACAGGACAGGACTCTTCCGATACCGAGAAACTGCTGAAAAGCCTGAATATACAGTAAACAATAAATTCCGCAGAAAATTCTGCGGAATTTTTGTTAATTTATCCTTTTAATAAAACTAAAAATTAACTTTCTAATGGTATTTCCTTTTTATAAGCTTCTATCATTTGATCCCTTCTTTCTTTTGGAAAGTTTTTTCTCTCGGGATACGGATTACTTTTAAATTCTTCTCGTTTCATTATATATTGCTCTCGGGTTACTGGTATTCCTTTTGAAATAGGCTTTATTTCGACCTGTTTCTTTTCGATTCCAATAGCTCTGAAAGAATGATATTTTTTATCATCACTAATTTCTAAAACTAATCCAGTTAATCCTTTAAATCTGTAAGGTCCTTCTGAAATTGGAATATCATTGGCATACCAAGCTGTGAACATTCTTTTATTAAAAATCGTTGTGGCTTTTCGACAAGGATAACCCAGGATAGTCTTAGTATCGGTGTAATCTGTTTTCCATATTAAATAAGTACTTTCAAATGTAAACAGATCACGAGATATATTTCCTGTGTAATATATTTTTTCGCCATCTCTAAATATAGAATAGGATATTTTGTATTTTGGCAAATCTGCAGCTCTGATTTCTACATTTTTTGAAGTTTGAGCAGCAACTGCTGCTTGTTCAAAAATCTTTCTTGCAGCCATATATTGTTGGCTATAATATATAGAAGCATTAGTATTAAAATCTAATATCATAATTTCCTTAGAACGATGGCTTTCGTTTATATCTGTAGTATCACGAATAAAACTATATTCATACTGGACTTCAAGTTCTGAAAAATTTTTTTCCTCTTTTTGTTGAGAAAATGAAAGTAAAAAGAAAAAAATTGATAAAATTGAAAAGTATTTACACATTAGAAAATTATTTATTAAAGATTATAACCGTATTGAGGGTTCTCAAAAGGACTACTGCATTCTTCTTCCATCTGCTGAAGATCAGTCATCCAACAATCCGGCTGATCTAACGGACCTACTGTTACATATTGGGTATAACCACAGGATGAGGTAAGGACGATCGGATTATAAAAAACCTTTGATTTGGACTCACCTTCTTTATTAGAAGTTTTAGCACTTAACATTCCGACAACTCCAAAAGATGCCAATAAAATAATTTTTTTCATTTGTTTTTAGAATTTGAAATTAATAATAATTTTTACATGAAAAGTATTTCGCGAAACTTTCTTCAAAAATAAAATCTCATTCCCTAATTATCTATTCCAAACAGAATAAAATACAATTCCGTTTGGAATAAATTTTTTCTCCCAAAAACAGTATATTTACAGTTCAATTTCCATAATTATGAATAACAATGTTGGCTTTAAAATAAAAAAACTGAGAGAACAGAAAGAAATGTCTCAGGAAGATCTTGCTTTTCAGCTTGAAGTTTCCCAAAGCTATCTCAGCAAAATTGAAAATGGAAGCATTGAAAAATTAGACTTTATTTTTATGCAGAAAGTGGCTGAATTCTTTAAAGTGGAACCTCAGTATTTTTTGGAAGGTGATACCATCATTAATAATAATGTAGAAACAAGCAATAATTCTTCTGTGGGAAATGTAGGAGATACAAATATTAATAATGTTGATTTAGATTTATTCAAAAGCGTGATGCAAAATCAGCAGCAGATCAGCCAACTTATGGAAATGCAGAATAAACTGATCGAAAAAATGTTGAAAGAAAAATAAGGAGAAGCATTCTCTACCCGAGAATACCAAAACCCAAACAAGTTCTTACTTTCTCGGAACGAGAAAATTCAGCCTGAAAGAGAAACACTCCGTCTCGCTCCGAGAAAGTGTAAACCCAAACAGTTTGGCTCCGTCTCGGATTGAGAAAACGCAAACGGAAATCAATTTATTAATTCCTTTAATTAATATTGGAGAATTACGATTAGCAAACGGTTTTATAACCGAGTCCCTTCGACAAACTCAGGGTGACCTCTCGAATACTAACCGCAAGATTAAACACTGTCAGGCTGAGCCTGTCGAAGCCTTTAATTAATAGTAAAAAGAGCTAAGTCAAAAAAAGCAATTTATTAATTTCTTTAATGAGAAGATTTTATCTACGATCAAATTAAACATCCATCCTTATTGAAAATCTTTGATTTTCCTTCGCCTTAGAGATTTGAGACGAATAAAAATCTTGCGTCCTTGCGTTTTCCAACAAGAATATTTTTATTTTAAAAAGTTTAAACAAACTCCATATAAAACAAAATCCGCAGAACAGTCTGCGGATTTTTATCGTAAAATGCTTCTTTGGCATTAATATTCAAACAAAACGCTTCCCCAGGTGAAGCCGCTTCCGAAAGCTGAAAGAAGTACCAAATCTCCTCTTTTAATTTTCCCCTGCTCAATCGCTTCACTTAAAGCAATCGGAATAGAAGCAGCCGTTGTATTTCCGTATTTCTGGATGTTGTTGAAGACCTTTTCATCCGGAAGTCCAAACTTCTGCTGAACAAACTGGGCAATTCTTAAATTCGCCTGATGCGGAATAAACATATCTACATCGTCAATTGTTTTTCCTGCTTTATCCAAAGCTTCCTGCATGGTTTCAGGGAATCTCGTTACTGCGTTTTTAAACACAAAATTTCCGTTCATGATCGGATAAACTTCTTTGTTCGTTACATTTTCAGGTTCTTTTCTCATCCTGTCGCTCCATCCGTACTTAGAACCCGGAAACTGTGTGCACAGCTCATCTGCAAATTTCCCTTCAGAGTGCATATTGAATGCTAAAATATCTCCTGCATTTTCATCTTCTGTTGCAGACAGTACAATCGCTCCTGCCCCATCTCCGAAAATAACGGAAACACCTCTTCCTTCATCCGAAAAATCGAGCCCGAAAGAATGCACTTCCGCACCCACCACCAGAATATTTTTATACGTTCCGGATTTAATGAAAGCATTTGCCACACTCGTCGCATATACAAAACCGGAACACTGGTTTCTTACATCCAAAGCGCCAATGGTATCGCAGCCAAGCATATCCTGCAGCAGAACACCGCATCCCGGGAAATAATAATCCGGAGAAAGGGTTGCAAAAACAATATAATCTATATCTTTAGCCGTTAAACCCGCATTCGCAATCGCTTTTTCAGAAGCTTTGAAACCTAAATAAGCCGTCGTTTCCTGAGAATCGTTTCTGTTTTTACGGTGTCTTCTTTCTTTTATCCCCGTCCTTTCCGTGATCCATTCGTCATTGGTGGTCATTAATTTTGCTAGATCATCATTGGTAACAACGTTATCTGGAACATAAAATCCGATTCCTTTTATTGTACTTTTAATCATATAGTTTTTTAATTTTGACAAAGATAAACTTATTTAAGACATAGTATTTCAAAATATTACTATTTTTACGGTATGCCAATTGACACGATTTACAGAGATTCCCAGTGCGAATGGGTGGATGTAGAGGCTCCCACAGCGGAAGACCTGAAATTTTTACACGAACGGTACGAAATCAATAATCTTCTTCTTGAAGATACCTTAGATCCCAATCACTTACCGAAATATGAAGAGGACGGAGAGGTAAAATTCTTTCTCCTGCGGGAAAGTACCGAGCTGGAACGTAAAAACCTCAACACGATCAGCGACATCAGTACCAAAATCGGGATTTTCATTCTGGGAAGAACCATCATCACGATTCACAGGATGAAAACGAAGAGCATCGCAGAAACCAAGAAACAGCTTTCTGCCATGAAAACCGAAACCACCTCCAAAAATATTGCGTTGAAAATCGCACTGCTCATCATGAAAAGTTTTGATGATGAATCGGTAAGTCTTCTGGAAACAATGGACAATATCGAAAACGAAATTTTCCTTAAAAATACTAACCATACGAACCAGATTAAAAGATTATACAAGCTGAAAAGAAAATCGGGGCTGAATTCAAGAGTGCTTACAATTTCCACAGATGCCATTGATAAATTTAAATTACTCGGACTTCAGGACTCCGAAGTGTATGATTTAAAAGACAAACACAAAGACGTTGTTGCGGATTTCGATCATCTTAACGCACAGATCACCAACCTTATCGGGATGTTTCTCGCCCTTTCTGACCAGAAAGCCAATCAGGTGATGAAAGTTCTGGCGATTTACTCGGTCTATTTTTTACCCATCACTTTCATTGCAGGAGTTTACGGAATGAATTTCGACAATATGCCGGAATTACATACCCAACACGGATATTTTTATACTTTGGGCTTAATGCTTTTGGTTGTGATCTGTACCTTTATCTACGCGCGAAGAAAACAATGGTAATTTTCCCGCTTTAATTATCGTGAAAATACTGTGGCTGAATATTTTAAATATCACTAATTTTAAATCGAAAAGAAGAGCCTTTAAATTTAAATACGCTAATTCTTTTACCAAAAGTTTTTTAGAATTTAACATTAGATCTCTTCTTCCGTCGGAATGACAGTGAAAAGAGGAATATTGTATTCCCCGCTTTCGCGTGAGGGATACGAAAGGTCCGACTGAAAGGAGGAGTTTCAGCGCGGCGCTTCGCGCCGCGCTGAAACCGGAACGAAGTGAAGCCTGCAGAAGCCCGACCCGAAGTGATGATGCGGGGAAACCTTATAGGTTTTTAAAACCTATAAGGTTTGGATAGGGAAAACGGAGGGACACGCCCATATAAAAAATAAAAACAACCAAAAACAAAAGCCATGAAACCTGAAATGCTGCAAAAAATTCTTGAGGAAAATGTTCTCTCAAAAGAATCCAAAGAAAAACTTTCCGCTTTGCACGACCGTATTTCGGCAAAAGAATTTTCCGATCTTCTGGATGCAGAAGGCAATCAGTATGTGGAATTTGTGCAGGAAGGAGGCGGAGTCTGGGGAAGCGCACTGGTGGGTTATCTGTACGGACTGGAAATTTTCGGGATCCGTTTTCTGAAAGTTGCCGGAACGAGTGCAGGAGCCATTAATACGATGCTGATCGCCGCGTGTAAAACTAAGGAAGAAG
The DNA here is from genome assembly GCF_003094695.1 of Chryseobacterium sp. HMWF035. Classification (NCBI taxonomy): domain Bacteria; kingdom Pseudomonadati; phylum Bacteroidota; class Flavobacteriia; order Flavobacteriales; family Weeksellaceae; genus Chryseobacterium; species Chryseobacterium sp. HMWF035. Next base: position 55,661 of record NZ_QEHP01000022.1, read on the forward strand.
CCAAAAGTGAAGTGATTAAAGATATACTCTTCAACTGGAACTTCTCGGACTTTATGGATGGAAAACCGTATGTAAAAACCACCATCCATTCGATGCTGAATAATAAAAACTTTCTGAAAATCAATTCCATCATCGCAGGAATTATTATGCTGATTCTCGTGATTGCGCCTTTTGCCATTTCTTCGGAAACAACGCTGAGAGCCAAACTGCTTTTTCTGGTTCCCATCATTCCGATCATCATTGCTTATCTGTATCTGAGAAAATTATATAATGATCTGAAAAAAGCCAATTCAGGATTAAATCCCGGAAATACTTTTCTGAATCAGATGAAAGATGTTCTGGATGCTTTCGACATTAAAACAGTGGCTGCGCTGAATGACAAGTTTGTAAAAAAAGGCAGAGACCTCAACCTGAATTACCGTCATGGAAACGAAACACAATATTACAATATTGCTTTAGAAAGCATTGAGGAAATTCATCAGAACAATAAAGAACACATCGATGAAATCCGGTTTAAAATATTCTACGACGGTGTTGTTAACAACGAATATTATAAAAAAGATCCTTTTTATTCCTTAAAATCGGAATATATTGTGATTACAACGGATATTAATGCCAAAATAAAAGTGGAACTTCCCACAATGGCGAATCTGTACTGGTCGGAAGAAGAGTTGAAAAAGATCAGTCCGGCTGAATTTGTGAGAGCTTCAATGTCGGTTCCCTTCTTTTTTGAGCCTTTTCAGAAGCAGATTGATAAAAATGATGATTCCGTAAAATATGCATGGAGATTCTGGATGAATACGAAACAGGAAGACATCAATCCTGCCGGAGTTTTTATTGATGGCGGAAGTATTTCGAATTTTCCGATTGATCTTTTCCATTCTACTGATATTTTTTATCCGAGAATGCCTTTATTCGGCGTACAGTTAACGAGCGACTCCGATATTCAGTCTGAAAAAGGAAAAACCAGCGCAGAAATTTTAAAATCTCCCCTTTCTTTTGCAGGTAATATTATTGATACTTTAAAAGGTTTTAACGACAAAACTTTTCTCACCAAACATACGTTTTATCATCTTTTCAGCATTCAGACCGTGAACTGCGGAACCAGCAACTGGCTGAACTTCTTTATGAAAAGAGAAGAAAAAGAAGAATTGTTCAACCGCGGATTTTCGGCTGCCTTAGATTTCCTCAGTAATTTCGACTGGCAAAAATACAAATGCGAAAGAATGATGGTTTCCATGAAGGAGAAAAAGATCCTGAAGGAAGAGGATACGAAAACGGTGGGGTAAAAAATAAGTTTGCTTTAAAATTTTATTAACCACAAAAGTCGCAAAAGCTTAAAATAATTTTAATTTAGTTCATGAATGCAATGAAAAGCTCACAATAGCTTAAAAAGCTTCGATTTTTTTTGAGAGCTTTAAATCTTAACGCTGTTTAAAGTAAAAGTTAGAAAACTCTATAGAGTTTTATCTGTGTAGAAATCATATTCAGAAGATATTTGGCGTTCCGTAGGAACGCTATCTTTAGAAAGTTCATAGCTAATTATAGATATCAATCCTACGGATTGATTGATTGATTGATTGATTGATTGATTGATTGATTGATTGATTGATATTTCTACACAGATTCTGCTCCTAAAGGAGCGAACCCCTTTTCGCTTTAATAATCTTATCACAAACAATTTATCATTTACATTTGTGGTTAAAGTTAAAATGAGTTTAATTATTCTGTGTTATTATAAATTTTTACGAAAAAAATATGGATAAGGAAAGTATAAACTACATCATAAGATATTTCAGCAACCTAATGACTCATGATGAAAAATTAGCTTTGCAACATCAGATGTACATAGTTAAAAGCACCGATAATAAAGCAATAAAAGATATGATGAAAGAAAAAGGATGGATTAATAATGATCCTCAAATTCTTAATCTTTTGAAAAACAGTTACGAGGAATTTCAAATTAATGTTGCAAAACGTATGATGAACGAAACGCCTGAAAAAGTATTCTTCAATAACTGTCCAAAATGCGGAAAATTAGCAAGAACGCCGTACGCAAAACAATGCAGGCACTGTAAACATTCTTGGCGTGTGGAACAAACTAAGTAAACTGCGGAACCAGCAACTGGCTGAATTTCTTTATGCAAAGAGAAGAAAAGGAAGAGCTCTTCAACCACGGATTTTCTGCGGCTCTGGATTTCCTGAGTAATTTCGACTGGCAAAAATACAAATGCGAAAGAATGATGGCTATCGATGAAGGAGAAAAAGATCCTGAATGAAGAGGATACGAAAACGGTGGGGTAAGGAATTTTGAGTAATTTTGATGATAAATTTATTGAATGACAAAATACATCTGCCAATGCTGTGGTGAAGAGAAAGAAGACTGGCCTGCAATAGCTTATGCCGCACCTTATCCCTATTTCCAGTTGTCTGAAGAAGAAATCAAAAATTCTGAACTAACTTCTGATTGGTGTATTATAAATTATCCGGATGAAACCTGCTACTTTATAAGAGCCGTTCTTGTTCAGAAAGTTAATGAAGGCTGTCAGGATCTTGAATATGGAGTTTGGGTTTCATTAAGTGAGAAAAGCTTTAATGAGTATGTGGAAAATTATGACAATAAAGAATTTGAATCGGGCTATTTTGGCTGGCTTTCAAATTACCTTCCAGACTATGAATTTGAAAATTCTATTCCCACTGACGTTATCGTTGATAATAAAACAGGAAGACCTTTCGTCTATCCTCATGAAAGCCACGAACATACTTTCGTAAAAGACTTTCATGAAGGAATTTCCAAAAAGGAAGCGGAAAAAAGAATTAATTTTGTTTTAAACAGATCAATTAAATAATCATCATCAAAAAATGCCCACCAAAAAAGACCTTCGGGAAAACCTTTCCCTTCCGACATTTGAAAACAGCAGTGAGACAGAATTATTTCAGAATAATGTGCTGCGTCCTGTTTTAAAATTACAAAATGATATTTTCATCCAGATATTCAGAGACTATGCAATGAGAAAAATGTCAGATTTTACTTCTCTGAAAAACGAGCAGAAAATAAATTTCACCGAACAAAGCCTTCAAAAAGATATTGCCCTGAAAAACACCTTCATCGGAATAACAATCGGGATGCTCACTCCGGAAGAAATAACGGTGTATCTTTCGGACAGCAAATCTTTTAATAAAAGGATCATCACCATGCTTTCAGAAAGAATCAAAAGTCAGATTGATGTTGTATAAAAAGGAAAAGTCTTTTCCTGATCTTAAGAAAAAGTTTAATACAATACTTTGAAAGAAAGAAAATTATTCTAACAGATTTCGTAACTTTAGTACTACAAACACAAAATATCAATTCATGAAAAAATCAACCTTTTTATGTTTACTTCTCGTAATCATCTCTTTCTGTAGTACTGCCAAAGCGCAGAAAATAACGGACGGACAAACCATTGACCTCAATGGAATGAGTGTAACCTTTAATATTCTGAATAAAGAAACAATACAAAACGGAGGAAAATCTTTTGATCGCTATAAAGTTGCCGCATCTGTAAAAAACACTTCGGATAAATCCTATAACATCAGGCTTTCTTCCTATCCTCAGATTGTAAACAATACTGCAATCGTAGAGCTCAACTGCATTAATGCAACCGGAGCCAAGCTTACATCAAAAAAAATTGAACTGAAGATGAAAGCCCAGATCATTAATGTAACCTACTCTGCTTATGACAAATCCGGAAAATTTGTGAACAGTATTCTTCCGGTAATCGGAAGTTATTATTTTGATGCCGGAGATACCATAAACGATGATGCCATTTTCATCGTACCCCAAGGCGAAAAACCAGACGTTACTGTAAGAAGTCTTCGATAAAATATCCTAAAGAAGCGGTCTCAAAAGTGAAAACAATTTGACTTTTATCATTTCGGGAGCAGCAAAGAATTTCTAAGATCAACTATTTAAGATTTTGAAACCTTCAGTGTATGTTCAGAATGGCACTTTTGAGTCCGCTTTTTTTATGCAATATCCTTTTAATTAATTTTCAGGATTATTATATACTTCTTCAAATATCAATTAAACATTATTCCACATCGGATTATGCTTTAAAACCTCATCATACACGGGACAGCTTTCTGCGTGGGAACCTTTCAGATAACCGATGCTCATCAGGAATTCATTCACGATTTCTCCGCCTGTAAATTTGAAGGTCTTCTTGAAAAGCTTCATCCATTCCGGCAATGTTTTGGGATGATGATGTTCCAGCCATTTTTCAAAAGAACCGAATTCTTTCTGCAGTTCTACAATAGTTTTTGCATTTTCAATGGCAGCGTTTACTTTCAGCTTATTTCTGATAATTCTAGGATCGTTCAGCAGTCTTTCTCGTTCAGATTCACCGTAAAAAGCCACTTTTTGAATATCAAAATTATCATACGCTTTTCTGAAACCTTCTTCTTTCTTCAGAATGGTTTCCCAGCTCAGCCCTGCCTGATTGATTTCCATCACCAGTCTCCCGAACAGCTCATTATCATCATGAATCGGAAAACCGTAATGCTTATCATGGTATTTTTTGTGCAGTTCTCTCCTGCTTTCAGGCTGCATTCCTTCAATTGCCGCGCAATAACTCATTGTTATTATTTTTTATAGATAGTTAAATGCAAATATAAGCGTCGGTAATGACAACTGTATGGCAGGAGCGGTAAAAATTTATGAAAGTTTTTTTGTCTATTCCACTAAAAAAAACCTCCACAAAAGGAGGTTAAGTTTATGTAAGTAAAATGTTTAATGCACCCCACTCAGATCAATCTTTTCTTTGCTTTTTCGTTCTTTAATAAATAAGATGAACGGAATACAGACAAGGAAGATCACTCCCAGATAAAGGAAAACATCCATGTAAGAAAGTACGGTTGCCTGTTTCGTTACCGAAAGATCGAGCATTTTGTAGGCGGCGTTCATTGCGGCATCGGGAGTCATTCCTTTTGCGATAAAACTGCCTTTCAGAGCCTGTAATCTTTGCTGTACTGCAAAATCGGTCTGGTCGAGGTGCGAAATAAGATTCACCCTGTATTTCTGACTCGCATTGGCAATGAATGTGGTGATCGCCGCAATTCCGAAGGAACCTCCAAGCTGTCTCATCATCCCTGTAAATGCAGCTCCCTGTCCGATTTCCTGTCCTTTCAATGTACTTAAGGAAAGCGAGGTGATCGGGATAAACAGTAAACCCAGTCCGGCTCCTCTTACAATCAGCATCCAAAAGAAGGCATCTTTTCCTGTATCCGGAGTCAATATTTTATATCCCCAGAAACTGTAGATAAAGAAGATAAATAATCCCAACGAAACCAAAATCTGCTGTTTAGCTCCTTTTGAAAGCAGTCTTCCGATAATCGGCATCATGAAAGCCGTCGTTAAAGCTGCCGGAATCATTAAAGCACCCGACTGAAGCGCCGTCCATCCCAAAATACTCTGGGTATACAAAGGAACGATAAACGTTGAGCCGTACAAACCAAATCCTAAAACGAAGGACATTACGGTTCCGATTCTTAAGTTTCCGTTTTTCAGAACACGGAGTTCTACGATCGGATATTTAAAGGTAAGTTCTCTCCAGAGGAAAAGGATAAATCCTAAAACGGCAGCTACGGTAAAGAAAACAATCATTCCGCTGGCAAACCAGTCTTCTTCATGACCTCTTTCAAGAATAAACTGTAAGGAACCTACGGTAATTGCCAATAATGCAATTCCAATCCAGTCTACATCGGAAATCTTTCGTTTTTCGGCATATTTCGGACTTCTTACAAACTGAAGCGTCATTAAGGTTGCCGCAATCCCGATCGGAATATTAATATAGAAAATATACGGCCAGCTAAAATTATCCACAATATATCCTCCCAACGGCGGACCCAATGTAGGACCGATAATTACACCAAGTCCGTAAATTGCCTGTGCCATACTTCTTTTTTCCACCGGATAAGATTCCGTGATGATGGTTTGTGAAGTTACCAGAAGCGCTCCCCCACCGATTCCCTGCATAAGACGGAAAAATACAAGCTCCCAGATATTGGTTGCATTTCCGCATAAAAAGGAGAAAACGGTAAATATAATGATGGAAGCCGCAAAATAGTTTCTTCTCCCGAACTGCTGCGAAAGCCAGCTCGTCATCGGAACAATAATTACGTTTCCGATCGCATACGCGGTGATTACCCATCCTACTTCGGAAAGGGTGGCTCCAAGATTTCCCTTCATTTCATTCAGGGCAACGTTTACAATCGTGGAATCCACTATTTCAAGCAAAGCACAAAGAATTGCCGTAATCGTAATGATTACTCTTCGGGCTCCGTATTCTACTAATGAATCTTGCATAGTTTTTTTAGTGTTGTATTAAAAATCAAGAGATTTGAGATTCGGAAATATGAACAAGTTTTTACGAACCAACTTTGTTCTCTCATCCATGAGATGAGGTTTCAGAAAAATTTAGCTGATTAAAATTTCATCAAAGTATTTCCAAATCTCTAAATTTCTCAATTTTAAAAAAGTGAATTGTCAATAATCATCCTCTGCATAGTCTTATTTTTACCTCTGCATTTTCCTCTGCATGATCTGTCTTCATTAAACCGGAATTCTGCTGCATCGTTCAGCTTCATCATTTCAACATCAGTTTTCTTCTTCATATCCGGCAACCGCTTCATTTATCGTCTTCATTTCCTGTTTCCTCTTCATGATCTTTCTGCATAATACCGGAACCTTCTTCATGAATCAGCTTCATCATTTCCACATATATCATTGATCTCTCTTCATTATCCGGCATCAGCTTCATCATCAATCTTCAAATTCATTTCATTAAAAAATGACTTCTCCTTCAAAAATTGACAATTCACTTATATATTTTTGAAAAAAGTGAATTGCAGTTATCAATCTTTCATTGTCAATTCTACTACTTCATTACATCTCATAAACGATCTGCTTCTGCATTGCTGACAATTCACTTATTTTATATTTTTATTTTAAAGAAACTTCTGCTTTTACATTCATTCCTGTTCTTAATCTTTTGGATACATTTTTATCCAGATTTACAAAATCGATTTTTACAGGAAGTCTCTGTACTACTTTTACGAAGTTACCACTCGCATTATCCGGAGGAAGTATAGAGAAGGTAGCTCCGGTTGCAGGAGAGAAAGAACTTACCACACCGTCAAATTCTCTGTCCGGGAAAGCATCAATCTCGATTTTCACTTTTTGTCCTTCCACCATTTTATCAATCTGGGTTTCTTTGAAGTTGGCAATCACCCATTTCTGGTCATTCTTAACCAAAGAAAACAATTGTGAACCTGCCTGTAAATACTGTCCTGCCTGAATCGGCACTTTTCCTACATATCCGTCTTCCGGTGCTACAATTACCGTGTAAGATAAATTCAGTCTCGCATTTTCTACATCCACTTCTCTCTGTTTTGCAACGGAATTTGCCACTCCGATCTGCTGAGAACTTGCTGCGGTCTGAGAAGAAGCGATATTGGTTTGCTGTGCAATCTGGTTTCTCTGATCGATTAAAACCTGCAGTTGCTTATCCGCAGACTGTTTTGCTGCCAAAGCCTGCTCATACTGCTGTTCTGTAATAGAGTGGTCTTTCACAAGATTGGCATATCTTTTTAAATCCTGAGAAGTTTTCCAAACGTTTACTTTTGCGGCTTCAATCTGTGCATTCGCCGTAGTAACAGCGGCTTCAGAAGAATTTATATTTTTTGAAGTTGCCGTTGTGGAAGCCTGTGCATTAGAGATGCTGCTTTTTGCTGTTGCCAATGCTGCTTCTGCCTGCTGCAAAGCCATTTTCTGATCTCTGCTGTCCAGAATAACCAGAGTATCTCCTTTTTTTACAAACTGGTTGTCTTTCACTTTTACTTCCGTTACGTATCCTGAAATTTTAGAAATTACGGGAGCCATATTGGACGCGATCTGTGCATCGTCTGTTTCTTCATGAACCTGCCCATAAGAATAGGTTCTGTAACCGTAGATTCCTCCGCCGATTAAAACTACTGCTAATATGATAGGGAAAACTAAACTTTTTTTCTTTTTAGGTTCAGCCGTTTGTGTAGTATTATTTTCCATTGTGGGTATAAGTTCTTAATTTTATTTGTTTGTTAAAGTTCCGGTGGTCTGTAATAGTTTTCTGTAGGCTAAAGCGGCATCTGCTTTCGCATTGATCACTCCTACGTTCGCTGAGATCTGTGCAGCATCTGCATCCAGAAGTTCCGTCATCGTAGCCAAACCGTTATCATATTTATTTTTTGTAATTCTGTAATTTTCGTTAGCCTGTTCTGCAGATTTTTCGAAAACGGCAATTCTCTTTTTAGAATAATCTGTGTTCTGATATTCTCTGTTTACATCAAGCTTGATGTTGTCGTTTAACAACTCGTTGGTTGCAGCCAACTGCATTTCTCTTGCCTGAGACTGCTTCAGTGAAGAGTTTTCTTTCCACAGATTTGATAAGTTGTAAGAAATTCCTACGCCTACATTTACCGCATTATAAATCGTTAAAAACTTCGGAATATCTGCCGCCACATAACCTCCTGTAAAAGCAATGGAAGGAAGATTTTCTGCTTTCGCGGATTTTGTTCCCAAAGCTGCAGCCTGTCTCTGCTTGTCCAAAGCCTGAAGATCTTTACGGTTTTCTCTGGCTTCATTTAAATAGAAATCAAGCGGTTTTACTTCATTTCCTTCATCTATATAATTCTGGTCTACTTCGATTTCTGTGGTTTCCGGAAGTCCAAGCAATAAATCCATATTGATATTGGCAATATTGTAGTTGTTTTTTGCTTCCAGCAACTGAAGTTCGATGTTTGAAGTCTGCAAACTTGCTTTTAAACGGTCATTTCTCGCAATTACTCCGTTGTTTTCAAGTTTAAGGAACGTTTCGTCTCTTTTTTGAGAAGCGGTAAGGTTTTCTTCTAAAACTTTGATGGACTGATTGGCTTTAAACAAATTATTGTAAGCCTGTGCCACGTTATAAGCAATGGCTACTTTGTCATTTTCAGTGGTTAATTTAGATGCTTCCACTAAATATTTTGCAGATTCTATTCCGTATTTTATTCTTCCTCCGCTGTAGATCGGAACGCTGACATTCGCTGATCCGTAGGCAACCTGATGAACTTCCGGACCTCCTGCTCCTGAAACTCCGGGAAGTTTAATATCAATATTAGGTTTTAAAGGAAGATACATATAGCTTCCTGAAATTTTCAGCTCCGGAAGCTGTCTGTTTTTGGCTTCCAAAAGATTCGCTGTAGCTTCTTCTATTTTTGCAGCATCAATTTTAAGATTTTTGCTGTTCTGGATTCCCAACTGCACGGCATCATCAAGAGTAAGGGTCTTTTTCTCCTGAGCATTTGCGTTTGCAATCCCTACAAATAGAGCGAGCGCAAGGACTGAATTATTTATTTTCTTCATAACCTAGAAGGTCTTTTAGTAGATATTTAATATGTTTATTAAGTTCTGTGTAATATTTTTCATCAAAAACTTCTTCTTCATTGGTGTCGTTAAGAAACTCCTTATACATTTCTTTGGCATTAGAAGCGTAAAATAAAGTTCCGCTCACCGTGGAATGAAGGAGATAAATGGGAGGATTTTTTGTAAAAATTCCTTTCTGAAGACCGCTTTCCAGAATTTTTGAATACATGGAAATGAATCCCATTTTGGTTTCTTTGAGAAATTCTACGATCTGCGGATTTTCTGCATGAAGCTGCTCTCTCTGCATAATTCTGTAGAAACATTTGTTGTGTCTTACCTTTCCTGCAAATTGATCTACGATTTTTTCAACTTTTTCCCATTCGTTGATATCGGTTCTTTCAATAATATCTTTGGAAAAGAACTGTCCTTCGCTCATTCTGTATTCTACCAGTTTCTCGTACAGTTTTTCTTTAGAACCGAAATAATAAGAGATCATAGAAATATTCACATTTGCAGCTTTGGCAATTTCTCTTGTGGAGGTTCCCTCAAAGCCTTTCTCGGCGAAAAGCTTTTCTGCGGCAAATAATATATTCTCTTCTTTTGAAATCATCTTTTACTCTGTATCTGTTTTTCGAGGTGCAAATCTACAACCAATTTTTCATAAATCAAACGATTGATTGATTTTTTATTGAAATTTAATTTTTTTTTAATCTTAAAGTTCACCGAATGGAAAAATTGTTATATTGGGATTCAATTAAAAATTTAGATCATGAAAAAAATAATTTCTGTTTTAGCCATCACTTTATTCACTTTCAACTTTGCACAGGAAACCCCGAAAGGTGCATGCTGCGCAGGAAAAGACAAGAAAGAATGTTCCACAAAAGATAAAAAAGCCTGTGGAGATCATAAAAACTGTGATGCTAAACACAAAACAGCAGAAAACAGTTCTAAAACTACCGATAAAAAAGCTGCCAAAGTAAAGAAAACAGCTTAACAATAAAAAACTCCGAATTCATTTCGGAGTTTTTTATTTAGCTTTTATGAATGTATCTTGATAATTTTATCCCGAGATCCGTCCAGACAATTTTAGGATTTCCGTTTCGGGTTAAATGTAGATCGGCAGTATTGATTTCTTCCAGAATGCTTTCAATATTGGCTCCGCTGATGAATTTTGAGAATCCCATCCAGTTGAAACCATTCGCATCAATCTTTTTATAGACTAAATTCTCCGACTGATAGTTTTGCAGCAAAGCGAGTCTGAAAATTTCGGAACAGTAATTTAAAAAGTTTTTCTGCTTTTCACGGTTCCAGCCTGCAATTTCTCTTGCCCAAAGAATGATGCTTCGCAGAAATTCAGGTTTCTTTTTTACCATAAATGCATCACGAACCCACTGAACAAAAAGCTTTTCGAACTCATCGGTTTTATTTCCGGATTGTAAAAGCTTCAAGGCTTCATTAAGGTCTCCCTGAGCCTGATGGATGATTTCCCCCGTCTTGTCTTCTGAAAGATTATATTTTTTTTTCAGATAAATTTCCAGATCTTCATCGTTTATTCTCGGTACTTCTACAATCTGAGTACGGGAAAGAATGGTTGGTAAAATATCGTTGGTAGATTCTGAAGTAAGCAAAATGATTGTTTTCGCAGGAGGTTCTTCTAAAAATTTCAGGAATTTGTTGGATGCAGCGACGTTCATTTTATCGGCTCTCCAGACGATTAAAATTTTCGTTCCGCCTTCAAAACTTTTCAGTGAAAATTTCTGGTTCTGTTCATCAATTTCATCTGCCGAAATAAAAAGCTGCTTGTTTTCGGATTCTAAAACCGCTGTCCATTCATCATATCCTGCATACGGAGATTTAAGAACCATTTCCCTGAATTCATCAAATTTATTTTTACTTAATGAATTTTTATTGTCTGTAAAAACCGGAAAACTGAAATGCAGATCGAGATGATTGAGATGCTCTACTTTTGCTCCGGCGTGCGGATTTTCGCTGCTAAGAATTTCTTTGGCATATGCCAAAGCCATCGGCAATGTTCCGTACCCTTCTTTGCCGACGAAAAGCTGGGCATGGCTTACCCTGTTTTCGGCAATACTGTCTCTAAGAAGTTTTTTCAGACTTTCCTGTCCGGCAATGTTCTCCCAATTCATGATTCAAAGATATGAAATTTGTAATTCGCAGAATGCGAATTTTTACTTTGCAGGTGAATTTTGCGTTGCAAATGAATTGTGAATTTTATCATGCAGTGTATTGATAATGTATAAAAATTCACAACCAAAGCGAATTTACAATTAAGAATTCATCATAATTATAGCTATTCATCCCCCTTAACAAACTTTAACCTCTTATAATTTTTACAATTCATTAATATTTAAGATATTTGCGCATTGTTTTAAAAATAAAGAATGAAAAAAATCTTTGTACTATCATTGATATCAGTTGGATATTTCCTTAACGCGCAGAATCTGAGTAATTCACCTTATGCAACTTACGGAATCGGAGATGTAAAATATGATAATACGATCGAAACTACCTCAATGGGAGGTATATCTACCGCTTTTATAAGTGATTTTACAAGTAATTTCAATTTTGCAAACCCTGCAAACAATGCTAATTTCGAGCTTACAAGTATTAAGCTGGAAGCTACCAACGAAAACAATTACTTCAAAACAAACTATAATAATACGAAGTCTACGAAGCACTCTACGTATTTATCCAATATTTCAATTGCTTTTCCTCTGTCTCCAAAGCTGAAGATGGGGATTTCTTATCAGCCGTACAGCTCAAAAAGCTATGAAATTATCCACAGAGATACACTTTCTGCAGGTAATATCAGAGCCAACAGATTTAAAGGAAGCGGTACACTGAATACGGTACAGATGGCTTTAGGATATAAAGTGAACGATAAACTTGCTGTGGGAGCAAGAGCGAATTATTATTTCGGGAATCTTTATGACCTGAATGAACTGGCTTATTCCAACGCGGAGTTAATTAACGGATACGAAACGAGAAACAGCATCCACAATTTCAACTTTACTTTAGGAGCAAGCTACCAGAAACTGAATACAAGTACAGACAGAAAACTTACGATAGGAGCTACTACTACTTTCGGAAATACGAGTAATATGACGACCGATTATGTGAACAGTACGTATTTTTATTCTGATGCCGGTGCCACTGTAAAAAGTAACGAAAGCATTATCGACCAGAAAAATACAAAATCTAAAAACCTTTTACCTTTACAGGCTTCTTTAGGGGTAGGTTATGGAGAAGAAAACAAATGGTTCCTTTCTCTTCAGGGAGATTATAAAAAGGGGGAAAACATTAATTATTTCGGAAACACGCTTGATCTTCAGGATTCTTACAGAATTTCCGCCGGAGGTTGGTATTTGCCGAATTATAACAATTTCAGAAGTTATTTTTCAAGAATCGTTTACAGATACGGAGCGTTTTATGAGAAAGGAAGTCTTCAGATCGCAGGACAGAACATCAATAAGGTCGGAGTTTCTGCAGGAGTTCTTCTACCGTTCAAAAACAGCAGTATAACGAGAATGAGCGGTCTTGAACTAGGTCTTGAAGTAGGAAAAAGAGGAACTACTAAAAATAATCTAATTAACCAGAATTTTGTGAACCTGAGAGTTGGTTTCAATTTTGCGGATAAGTGGTTCAGAAAGACTCTATACAATTAAAATGAAGTTTTTTAGAAACATATCATATAAAAAAAATATAGCATACCTTTTTAGTTGTGCTATATTTTTTGTAATAACTTCCTGTGAAGAGGATCTTACGAAAAATAAAGGCAAACAAAGCAAAAATTTCCCTTCACAGATTATTAATAATGCAAACATCATCCAGAGAGATTCCGGGTTTGTGACGATGAGGGCAAAAGCTCCGATCATTGAAAAATATGAGCTGATCGACAGTCCTTATACGGTTGCAAGAAAGGGAATTGACATTCAGTTTTTTGACAAGAAAAAGCCTAAAATTCCCGGAACAATTAAAGCAAAATATGCTAAATTCTACGATTATAAAAAGTTTTACGAAGCGAAAGGAAACGTAAGAATTACCACCAATGAAGGCGATAAATTTGCCATGCAGAGTATTTACTGGGATCAGGTAAAGAAAAACATCTACACCAAAGACACGGTATATGTAACGCGAAAAGACGGAAGTACGCTGATCGGCGCACACGGAATGCGTGCAAAAGATGATTTTTCCGAATATGTTTTCTTCCAGAATTCAGGAGATTTTGCGGCGCCTGAAATATCTCAAAACAAAAAATAATCAAATGGTTTTCCATGCGGTCGGATTGATGTCCGGAACAAGTTTAGACGGACTGGATATCTGTTTTGCCAGATTTGAAAAACAGGATCAATGGACATTCCAAATACTGAAAGCAGAAACCCTTCCCTACTCTAAAAGCTGGGAAGAGAAGCTTAGAAATTCGATCCATCTTTCTGCGGAAGAACTGCTGGAACTGAATTCGGAATATGGTTTTTATTTAGGGAAATCTGTTAAAAACTTTATCGAAAAGCATCAGATAAAAACGGTTGATCTGATTGCTTCTCACGGTCACACGGTTTTTCATCAGCCTCAGAAAAAATTTACTTTACAGATCGGCGACGGAAGAGCAATTAAGCTCGAAACAAATTTACCTGTGATTTACGATTTCAGAAGTCAGGATGTTTTGATGGGCGGAAACGGCGCTCCGCTTGTCCCGATTGGCGACGAATTATTGTTTTCGGAATACGATGCCTGTCTGAATCTGGGTGGTTTTTCTAATATTTCCATGAGAATTCCTGACAGAAGAATTGCCTTCGATATTGCCCCAGTCAATATTATTCTGAATAAATTAGCTCAGAAATTCAATAAAAATTTCGATGAAAACGGTGATTTAGCGAGAACAGGAAAAATTAATGAAGACTTACTGTCTAAATTAAATTCGCTGGATTTTTACAGCCAATCTCATCCAAAATCATTGGGAATTGAATGGTGTAACGAAAATATCTTTCCGCTTTTTGAAAATATTGAGAATGCAGATGTAATGGCAACGTTTACAGAACACGCTGCAGAACAGATTTCAAAAGTTTTCAATAATTACCAACTCAAACGAGTCCTTTTTACAGGTGGCGGAACTTATAATCAATATTTAATTGAAAAGTTAAAAGCCAAAACCAATGCTGAAATTATCATTCCTGAAAAAGAGATTATTGATTTCAAAGAGGCTTTAATCTTTGCATTCATGGGAGTTTTAAGATACAACAATGAAATCAATGTTCTTTCTTCTGCGACGGGAAGTTTCCGTGACCACAGTTCGGGAATTATTGTTTAAGGTAATGTACTGAAAAATAGTTGGTGAAATTCAGGATATATTTTAATAAATTATGCACGTTAATCCGAAGAGGACAAAAGCACTGGTGGAGATCA
>NZ_QEHP01000023.1:0-35604 GCF_003094695.1 Chryseobacterium sp. HMWF035
GATCCGAGAGATATAAGCATTATATATTTTTATGATCCAGTATTAAATGATTATTTTGAAATACCTTATAGAGATACATCAAAACCACCGATCTCTATTTGGGAGTTTAATGAAGTTGTAACTAAACTTCAAAAATCAAACCTACCAGTAGATGAAGATTCTATATTTGAAGCCTATAAAGAGATGGATGAAATTGAAATGAAAGCAATAAGAGAAACAAAAAGACTTAAACGCTTTTCAAGATTATCTGATAAAAGAAATGAAGAAATTCATAGTAATACGAAAACCACACTTCATAAAAGTGAGTTTTTACAAGAATCCATAGATATTAAATCAATACAACCTTTTGATGAAATCGATGATGAAGCATTTACATCCTAAAACAGAAGAATTTATTAATTCTTCAACCGATTCTGAACGGATTAATCATCTTAGAAAACCTCGGTGGATCGGATATACTGGTGCAAAGAAAGTTCATAATAAGTTGGATGAACTTAGAAATTATCCCACTAATTTACGCATGCCAAACCTTTTACTTGTCGGGGATTCTAATAATGGCAAAACCGCCATGTTAAACAGGTTTGCAATGATGAATTCCTCTTTCGTAGAAGAGGAAACGCAAGAATTATTTTTACCAGTCCTCATGATTCAAGCGCCTCCGGAACCCGATGAAAAAAGATTTTATAATACTATTTTAGATAGCTTACATTCTCCCTATAAAATTTCTGAAAAAGCAGAATTAAGACAGCAAAGAGTTATACATCTACTTCAAAAGTTAAAGGTTAAACTTTTAATTATAGATGAGATACATCATCTTCTTGCTGGTACCATGAGTAAACAGAGATTATTTTTGAACGTGATAAAGTATCTTTCAAATGAGCTGAAAATTGCGCTTGTTTGCGCTGGAACACGAGAAGCCTTTAACGCCATCCAAACTGATCCCCAATTAGCTAATCGATTTGAACCAAGAGTATTATCGAAATGGAGGAACGATGAAGAATATTTGAGACTTTTGACCAGCTTTGAAAGAATTCTACCTCTAAAGAAGCCATCATATCTTATAGAAAGTTCAATTTCTTCCACCATACTTTCGAAAAGTGAGGGTTTATTAGGCGAAGTATCAAAGATTTTAGAATTGTCAGCTATTCTAGCTATTGAGTCTGGAGTTGAAACGATAAGTAAAAATATAATTGAGAATATAGATTACACTCCTCCTAGCGATAGGAAAAAAATGATTTTCAGATGACAAAGAAATATGTTATCCCAGGCTATATACCACCAGAAGAAGATGAGATATTATCAAGCTGGATCTTTCGCTTAGCTCGCTCTCATAAAATGAAACCTTTCACATTTGCAAAATATGGCTTAGAAGTGCCAGACTTGTGGAATAGGGATTTCGATAAGTTCTATAACCAAAAACTAGTTGATCTACTTACAACCCTGACACCATTAAATCATTGTAAAATTAATTCTCTTCATCTGATTTCTTATCAAGATATAATTTTTAATTCTAAAATAAATTCCGCTTTTACAGAAGGTATATTGAATGTTGGTGTAGAGCATAGAATGAGGAATAATAAAGGACTGTTAGCCTGTCCTCTTTGTTTAAGTAAAAAAGAATTTTATAAAAAAAGTTGGCGATTAGTGAGCTCTATAGTATGTACTGACTGTCTCTGTAATCTAATCGATGAATGTCCGGACTGTAAAATGCCTATTGTATTCCAAAGATTAGATATTGGAAAAAAAGATGTATATCTTGAAAAACCTATGTATTTATGTTGGAACTGCAATAATGATCTTCGCAAAAATTATACTTTAATCGACAAAAATTCGGATATTTTCAAATATCAAGAATACATTAACAGAACAATAGAATATGGTTATAACAAGAATACCCAATATTCATTTAATTATTTTAGCGTTCTATTCTCAATTTTGAGAAAATCCCGCTCTAGCTCAGCAAAATTTTTTCGACTTAGAGAAGCTTTTACTAAAGAATTTGAAATTAGTAGTGATGAGTTAAGTATTCATAACTTTGAATTATCATTACAATTAAGAAAGCTTCTTCTTCCTTTGATTTACAATCTACTTTCTGATTTAGATCAAAATTTTATACCTTTTTGCGAAAGAAATTTTATTCGAATTAGCGATATAAGAACTGACGGGCAACCACTACCATTTTGGATATTTAATAAGTTCAGGTAAGAATTCGTTTTATTCGAGTTTCGAAAATAATACTTGCAGTTTTTCTGGTTGCAGTTTTTAACGCTTCTTTTGGATCCATTTTATTATCACCATTTATCTTTTTTTGGTGGTTTACTCCCGTATATATAATAATTTTTTTATCACTAACCTCATTTAGTCTTCCACTATCGTATTGATCTTTAATGTAAGTCCACAACACTTTCCTTTTACCAACCTTTTCTGTATAATTAATAAAACCTTTTACTAATAAAGATAAATAGTCCAATCCTATTCTCTTTAAAGAGATTGATGAGAACACTCCTATAATTCCATTTCCAAATTCAATTAAATACATTGTTTTTGATTGGTTTAGTATCTCCGCTACATAAAATGAATCCTTTCCGTTAGGACAATAATGTAAATTTACTTTAAATCTTGGATCAGTCAAAAAGAATTCTTTCTTTAAGATTTCAATCAGAACATTGAAATACTCAAAATTATTCGTCTTAATGACAATAGTCTTGATATTTTCAATAATATTATTAGAATCTATCTCAAGATTTTCAAGTTCTCTAGTTAGATCAGCAACTTGTAAATCATTAGGGATATAGTTTACGTCATAGGCACTTAATTGTTTGTCTCTTTTTATTATTTCCACCGGAATATTAAAAGGATTTGATACAGCATTATTTTCCTGTGTATTCAAGGGTGGATGAGGGTTTGCTGAACCAGCATTTAAACTAAGGGAAACGCCGTCAATCGTTGGATTTCCAGGCTTGTCAATATTCTCCGGCTTGTGGTTTTCTCGATCATCAGTCGAGTTTTTTTCATTTAATGGAAATAATTCTATTTTGTCAATTGTGAAAGGGTTTAAATCATTGAACTTAAAATTACAAATTCGGTGTGCTAGTAGGTAGCTTTTATCTTCATTGTAAAAGGACTTACCAATCACACTAATTTTATAATTCCAGAATTCCTGCCAGAAAAAAAGAGGATAAGAAGATTTACTACCATGAAGAGTATTTAAAAAAGCACTATTGACATGCGAGGAAATACTTTTTAAGAATTTAATACCAGCATTATTCTTTAGGACCAAATAGGGAGCAATTAAAACAGCTTCTTCTTGTGAGAGTTTTGCAACGTCATAACGTAACATTCCAATAAGTTCTCCAGTCTCTGCGCAATTACGATATTTTATTTGACTTACTTTGAAACCATCAAGAAGTTCTCCACACATAGCCTTAGTAATGAGTTCGTCATTATAGAACAGTAAATATTGAAGAATTGTATACGGTGATATAAGAATGTGTCTTTTTCTACTACTGCTTCTACCAAAAGTTTTTAAATAGCTAAAACCTGTAGGTTTGATCTCAGCGGCATTCGGTAAAAAATTTTTGATACCAATTAATGGAAACTCTTTCTTGGCTAGAAATAGATTTTCTTCAACACTAAATTCAAACAGTTCGTTCAAATGTAGATCTTCAAATTTGTTCTCTCTAACATTATAAACTGATCCAATTCCTAATTCTGACAAACTTGAAACAGGAAGTTTTGTTCTATATAATATCTCTGAACCAAATTTGCACTCATGCGCAATATGTTTATTACGAAAGTGGACTTCTATCTTTCTTTCCTTTTCATAATGTATCTCATATATCCACTCGACTTCCCAGTAATTTCCTTCCGCGTATGGAAAATCAATTTTAATCGGTTTTTTCTTTCTTTTAGCCATTTGCATTTTCTAATGTGCGCAATTTAACATCTTTTTTGAGAGCACAAAAATTAAATTGTATTTTACAAATCTTAAATGTATAAAACGTCAATGTCCCGTAAACATATCAATGATAAATAAATATGTGCCTACAATTAAAAGTATCAAGAAAGGTTTATTTACAAAACAATTAAATGAGACGGAAAATATTACTAATTTTATCCAATCAGAAAAAATGTTTATATTGTATCATAAAAGGATCAATTATTAAGACTCCTTTGGGGCTTATAATGGTAGGTAGCCTATTTAGCAAGCCATTGACAATAGGCTTTCTCCTTAAATATTCACTTTTTTTTAATGGAGGTCTTCTATTGATATCATGATCATCAACTCCACCGAAAAGATCGGTTATGTGAAGGTTTGTTTTATCTCTCGGATCCGAAACTCTGTATTTTTCATCGTAAATCGGTTGAACAGTGCGCCAGTCGGCTTCGAATGCCCGAGTCGATATGGTGTCAAATGCTGACGTATAAACGGAGGACCAGGGAATTTTTGCAATTGATGTTATCCATTCTGGAGTTGGAATACTCTTGCTGAGCCGATACATCCAGCTTAATATTGTTGTTGTATCTTCACTGATATTCCACTCAAGGATGGAGCTGTAGGATTCCGTAAAATCTTGATTGTTGTATTTTTTCGAAATCATTTTTAGAAATGGGTCTACACCAGTTTCTTAATAATTTCGTCGTACATATAATAATTTTTTTTGACCCAATCAAAAAAATGGATTAGATTCTGAATAATCTCTTCTATATTTGATTGCTAAAATTGGTTGGTTATAAATTTATGCATATTTTGAATTGTACCTTCAAAAATTGAACAGAATTTATAATAATCGGAGACTTTGTAACCAGCAGGAATGTCTTGTGGATATCTACAGACTCTGTTAAATAACCATATTTACAGATAGTTTTAGTTCCATTATAGTATTTGAAATTCCCACGCAATTTGCAAATTATTGAGATGGGAAGTGCAGAATGAAAACTATTCCCAACTTGGATTAATAATTTTTCGGCAAAATTACCATTTTGAATATCCTCTTCCGTCAAAGTCACTTTTTTTAAACTTTAAAAATAATTTGCGACTGCCATTCTTCTTCTAATAATCTAAACATTGTTTTATATTTTTGATAATATGATCAAAAGTAGTTGGTGTTTTTGACCACATTACCATTCTTAAACTTATTCCTCATGCATAAAATTATCATCCATCAATAAGGTCAGCTTTGTTTCCTCAACTCTAACAAATCCGCTTTTGCTCATTTCAGCGATATATGCCGATAAATCTAGCTGAATATTTTTTTCTCGCAAAAATTTATTCAATTTGAAATTAGTTGATAAATCTATTTCGTTTTTTTTAGATAATTCTTCAATAATTATATGCTCAATATAACCAAAGTATTCGGAGGAAATTTTATCGTTGACTAGATTATTTTTCATGTTTTCATATTTTTGTAGTAATCAATTACGTAATGATGCTATTAAAAAGTTAGATATTAATAGACTAATATGCAAAAATCAGTAGCATTGACCATCTATTTTCGGTTTGAATTGACCACCAATTATAAAATAAATTGATTTCTGAAAAGTCTCTGTATCATTGAGAAAGTGATGGTCAATTCGAACCGGAATTGCATGATCACTCAAAATTGAAATCGAGTGGTCAATGCTATTGAAACGTATATTTAGAGCACCTAAATTTTAATTATTTGGAACTATTTTTTATTTCATTTAATTTATTTTCAGCTTCAGTTGCTAATTGTGGCGCACTATAAATATATTCAAGAACTGCTAAAATGAGCGCGTTTATAATAGAAATTTCTTTTTCACTTACCTCGCCAAGTTCGGCATGGGCGCCTATGTTACCAAAATTTTTCAAGCCCATAGAAACACCTGCTAACTTATCAGGAATCTCACCTTTGACGGATAAATCATTCAGTTTATCATGTAAAGTTCTTCCGCTAGCATTTCTATCTAAACACACCATTTCCAGCAATCGTCTTGATAAAACAGCATAAGAATTCGGATCCATATTCTTGATTCTATCAGAAGCAATAAAAGCTTTTTCGATATTCTCTGGCAATCCCTTTGGAATATCATTCTTTACTGGAAATATAGAGATATACATTGGTTCGAAATCAGAGTCCCCTTCCCGATAACTATTCCAATTGTAATACACAATATTATTTTTTTTACAAGCTGGACATTTTAGAATCTCATATATTATTCCATACTCAATATAATGACCATTCTCTGGTTCATTTTCGACTTTTAAGTCCGATACGGAACCTAAAATTGTCATATGCGACATATTACTACAATATCCACAAGATATTATTTCTGATAAGTTGGCTGCCATGGTGCAATTAGTTTTAATGATTAAATTTAATAAAAAAAACTATAACCTAAATTAAAATTTAATAATAATCTAAGATTGTTTTCTTGATCTGTGGTCATTTTAAAAGGTACTTTTTGCATTGTTTTTTTAATATTTTGAGAGTGTAAATTTTAGAAGAAGCCGTCTCAGAACTGAGGCGGCTTCAATTAATTTATAAAATGGGACATTTTATAAATCATTCCAATTCTTAAGAATCTCTAATATAACGTGAAGATTATTGACACAAACGTAAAGAATTTGATGCCCTTGCAATACATATGGTAACTGTCGATCAACTGGAATTAAATTGAAAGAATCAAAAATACTGCTTCCTGGCAAATGAGCATCTCCATGTCTTAATTCATATATTCCTACAAAAGGACTTGTTATCATTCTTGCTTCTTCTTGAGGAACTCTTAGGGCAAGGAGATTTTCAATAGTTTTTAATGATCCCCACCTTGTATTTTTGGGCGGAATTGTAATTTTTTGTAATCCTTCAGTATTAATGTCATCGATGATTACTCTTGCAATATCTTTTGCAAGAGAAAAAATACCATTATCATCTACTGCTTTAAACCTATTAATTGTTGAAATAATCTCTTTAATTGATTGATGATTCCTAAAAAAATTAATTCCGAATTTTTCGTTAGAAATCAGATTAATGTTGTTTAATACATCTTCTAGAAAATTTTCCGGAGCTAATGTCCGCGGAGCTACTGCTTTTACTTGTGAAGCATAAAGTTCTTTGGAGATACCTCCTTCAGGGGAAATGTTAAATCCAGCCCAGATTTGTTGTTGCCATTCTGGTAGATAGGCAAGATCTTTTGCATATACTGTTATTAATCCCAAATCGTTTACTCCAAAGTGAATTCCTCCATCAGGGGCACATCCAATACTTCCAGTTTCTGCACTATACCAAGTAAGAAAGCTTCCTCTTTTAGATAATAAGACATTAACTAGCTGTGGTCTAAACCAAAGCCATTTTCCTCCTTTTTTTAGTTCTTTTGAACTTTGTTTTGATCCGTCGGCTTCAACTATATAATTAACTTTATCACTTTCATCATCACCTAATATTATTGGGCTTATTTTTCCTGGCTCAACCCAGTCAAATTTCCAAAGCTCAGAGATACTTTTATAAAGTTTTCTATCAGTAAAAGACTTTTCATAAAAAGTAGCTTCTATATTGTCTTCGTTCGGAAAGCTAGATATATCAGGAATGTCTTCATTTTTATCAATGTCTGTTCTTGCAGCATGTGAAATTGCAATTTTTTGTCCATAAAGAAAGCCTCCTTCATGAATTTCATTCAGATTGTATTCCCATATATCTTTTCCATTTTTTTCTTCTCTAAATTCATCAGTCCATGGTAATTCAGATGGATCCTGATAAATGTATATTCTGCTAAAATATCTAGCAACATATAATCCATAGTTTCTTACATACAAATAATCTTTTAAAAATTGATTTCTTATTTCCAATAATATAGGTTTGCCTGAACTATCTCTTTCTAATCTAGCAACATCTGTGTATCCATATTTAGGACAAACCCAAATATCACCCTCTCTTTTTAAGCCTAATGCAATAACAAGATCTTGGTGAAGATGCCATTCATTTTCATCAGTGTTGTTATCAAAGGATTGGCATAAAACTAGGTTTATACCATCTATATTTTCTCCTTTATACAAGTCACTAGAAATATAAATCTCATCTCTTAAAAGACTTCTTTGATTATTAATTATACCTATATCCATCCATTGAAGTTTTTCTTTTAGCTTTTCCTGATTCATAGGCACCATTAAAGATCCTGCTCCAGTAAACTCTTCAAAGAAATCAGCATATCCAGATTGGGTGGAATTACGAACTTGTTTTTCTGTGCGGAGTGGAACCCAAGAAGAAGTATTCAGTTTACGTTTTCGTAAATCCTGCATTTCGAACCAATCTTTGTTTATTTTCATATTTTAATTAGTTTATTTTATTAAAAATATTCATGTTTTATTTTACATTTTTCTATTGTTTTTTGAATATAAGTTTTTAAACAGGTTTTTTATCTAAAGATAATGTTTTACCATTTCAGCAATATCTTGAAACGACAGTTAGCAATCAGTTATTTGCTTACTCTTTTTTCTAAATCTGCAATTGCAGCTTTTAAAACTTGAAAAGAAATTTTTGCAGTTTCTATGTCAGGATCGAACCTACTACTCAATTGTTCGTAAGGATGGATATAATTTCTGAAATCTCGCAATGAGTGGCTGTATTTTTTCACATCTAAGCCGATAAGATTAATATCGTGAGCAACATTTATAAAACTGCTTAGAGACCATTCATAAAATGGTAAAACTTTACCGGAATCTTTATTTTTAGGACTCGCATTGCTCATGTTAAACTCTTTCATTTTGGAAGTTGCAATACCTAGAAAAATCCCCTCTAAGACACTCCCACACATTATAATTACTGATAGTGCTGCTCCAGCTTTAATATTTTGGTTTATTTCTTTCAATCTTGAGTTTAATATTTTAACGACACCAGAATCCAGATTCAACTTTTCTATTGAGACATTTTCAAACTCTTTATTAAGAAATTCGTCTTTAGTACTAACATGTTGTTCATTTTTTGAATTATTAATTCCCAAAAGTCTATTTGCAATACTAATGCAATTTTCGTAGAGTTGATGCTCAGAATTTTCTACTTCAACATTTTTTAAAGATTGATTTGTTCTCCAACATTCTAATAGTTCTTTTAGAACCAAACCAACAATCTTATCTGATTCTAACTGCCAGAATGCTCTTAACCTCTTTGCTTTCGAATCGCCATATAATAAATATTTGTCATCGTAAATATTAATCCTAACAAGATTGAAAATGAATTCATGGAAAGTTGAATTTGAAAACTCTAATACGTAGCCGCTGCTCAAGCCAAGAATCTTTTCAAACATTAATTTTTCCGAAGGTTTAATTTCTGCCATTTTTGAATTTTTCCAATTTTTACACAAGCTTTTTGCTAATTTAAAATTTGTTCATATTTAAGCCAAATTTAAATTGATATTCACATTTTTTTCCGCAAAACTTATAATATCCAAAATTAAATTTTTAGTACGCTATCTATTTGCGTATATAATTTATTTTTAACTGCATTTTCTTTATTTCTTCATCCGTATGATTATCAAGAATTTTAGTATAACGATAAAACGTTGCAGGGAAATCCGATATAGTATGGGCTGTATTTGTCCTCTTTGGGCTTCTGATCACTGTGATCAAAGATATCATCGACCATAAAATTAAAACCTCTTTCTGGCAGGTTTTTCTGTCGGTCCTTATCAGCATTATTTGTTCACTGCTCGTCAAATTCGGTGGTTTTTCAGAATTTAAAACCTATTTCCTGAGTCTTTTTACCTCCATTTTTGCACCAAGCATTCTTGTCCAGCTTATGGATAAAGGACTTGTAAAAGATTGGGTGATCAGTGCGCTCAATCAGAAGTTTAACTCCGAAAAAAACAAAAATGATGGAAAATAATCTGGGAATTTTACTGCTTCATATTGCAAGCATTGCGCTGTGGGGAGCTTTATTAGGGTTCTGTTACAATAAAAGAAAATATCTCCGTCCTTATCTTAAATTCATGCTGTACGGATTCATTATGTATGTAGTTGCCTTGCTCATCAGCGACCTGCAGAATTTTGAATTGTACAGCAGATCCGGGCAAATCTGGATTTTGGGAAATATCGGTTTCCCTATCATTATATGGATGTTGATCCGTTACATTGAAGAGCTGAAAGATCAATTATAACGTCATGTAATTTTTTCCTGCTGATTATCAGAAAAATGCAAAATATTTCCAAAAATATCTGAAAACGAATTTAATACGTCAAGTTTTGTCGCTTCTCTGATGGATATTTGCATTATAGAAACAACACAGAAATGAAATTAGACTTTAAAACTCAAGGTGGACATAATTTAGCCTGAAGACCACCTAAAAAAATAAGGCTAAAACTGAAGTAACTCTACTAAAAAGAGGCTTCAAATCTTAACCTTTATAAAAACAAAACAAATTTACAAAAAAATGTCGACAAACAATTTAAATACTAATAATAATGCATCGCAGACGCTTTTTAGATTCGCGACCAGTAGAAATGCGGAGTTATCTGATCCTAAAAATTTGGAAAGAAGATTTATCTTTAGAAAAGATACCCAGAAAGGAATCTTTGACCAAAAACTGAATGCATCTACGTCCTTGCAAAGACTTTGTGAAGATCCATCTGCACTTCCATTAACAATAGAAACAGAACAAACCTTAAAAGCAAAAGATTCTGTATTTTATAATCTGGCAGTATGGGTAGCGAGAAATAAAGCAACAGCATCTAAGGCAGAATTTGATGCTAAAATCAAGGAATACAAAGACTATTTGGTAACAACTAATACATCAATGCTTGCAATATATTCAGGACTTTGGGATAATTTAGTTTATCAGGTGGTTACCCAGAAAGATTTCTATGCAAAAGAAACACTCATGCATTTTTTGCATCTAAATCATATTCTCTCTGTTTATACTGATGGAGCTGAAGATGTATATAATGATGTCATCAAGGCAAAAGTAGTCCTTCCAAAAGAGCTTTTCAAAGTAAATAATGCTGCATCATCAACTGCTTCAGGAACTTCAAGAATGGCAGACCAGCCTCTTGCCGCAGCTCCGAAAGTAGCCTATAATGACAAGAACATGAAGTTTGCAGAGGCGAAAATTAATCTTCAGGCAAATGAAAAGCTACAGGATTCTTTAGAAAAATTGGAAAAAGCCTACCAAAAAGAGTATCAGGATGCTTATAAAGAAGCTTTGGCAAATTATGAAAGAGAAGCGGCTCCCGCAAAAAAAGAGTATCAGAGAAGAGTATCAGAATTAGAATTCCGAAGACAGAGAATTCTGGAATCCGGCTATAAAGAGGAACTGATGAAACTCGAATATATTCCTGCACCGGAATTGCCGGAATTTAACTTTGAATTCCGTCCTGAAATTGATGCAGCAGCCATTGAAAGAGCTTTAGATAAAGAGGATGCATCTTCAGTATGCAGAATATTTGGGATGCCGTCAGTTGCACAGGCATTGTCTTCCCTGCCTTCTTTTGCAAATATCCTTCAAACCATTGCACAGAATAATCAGTCTCTTCAGCAGCAGCTTATCAACAATACGGTTATAAATCAACAGGTTTCTACAACAGTCGGAGGAGTTGTTGTTCCGGTAACAAATTCTAATGCAGCAAACGGATGGATTCCTTACAGTGTAAAGACATGCGTTAAAAATAATTCTGAATGGTTTGTACAGATTATTGTTGAAAATTTTGCTCACAGGATTGTATCAGGAAATTATAAAGTAACCATCAATGGAACAGAGATTAGCTCCAATGTAGTATTTGAGCCATCAATGGGAGTAAGCTTTATGTTCTACAACAGCCCGGGAATTCCTGCTTCACTCACGCTAAGACAAGGCGGATTCATCCTAGAGGGTGAAGTGGTTTTAGAGGACGGAAAAACGTATCTGATGAGCGTTACATTAGTACAGGATCCATCAGACTTCAACAATCCTCTGAAACAAGGAGTATTCAAAGGAAGTGCAGCCTTCACTCCGAAAGAGATAAAACCGGATACCGGATCTGGAACAGGAACAGGAACAGGAACAGGAACAGGAACAGGGACTGGAACCACTGGCTCCGGAACAACGACAACCACTCCGGCAGGCTCATTTATCCCTTCAGGTTTTGGGATGAAAAACATCGGAGTCACCGATTATAAAAAAGTAGAACAATCCACTTATTGCTATGTAGAGGGAGATGTAGCGCACATCGAAAACATCATGGCAAGGGAATATAAGGAAAGAGCTACAAGAAAACTCAGAAGAAGCGAAAATCAAACCACAAAATCGACTGAATCTGAGAAAGAAAAGCTGACCGATACTACTTCTACCGACAGACATGAAATGCAGAGCGAAATTTCCAAAATCCTTCAGGAATCTAAAGATTTTGCGGCACAAGCAGGTTTTAGCGCAAGATGGGGAGACAGTGAATCTACAACGGGAAAATATACATTAAATGCAGGTGCTAACTATGCTACCCACAATTCCAAAGAAGAAAGCAACAGACAGGCGGTTACGGAAGCCAAAGATATCACAGCAAGAGCACTCGACAGAATTGTTACCAAAGTAAAAGAAGAGCGTATTGATAAGATCATCGAAGAGTTTGAAGAAAACAACAAGCATGGTTTTGATAATACGAAAGGAAGCAGCCACGTAGTAGGCGTTTACCGTTGGGTGGATAAAGTGGTCAAGAACCAGATCTACAACTATGGTAAGAGAATGATGTTTGAGTTCATGGTTCCTGAGCCTGCAAAACTTCATAAACTGGGGATGACGATTTCTAAAAATCAGGAAAACCAATTGGTAAAACCTGTTGATCCGAGAGAATCGAGTATCCATAAAATGGAAAACTTCATGTCTCTGGATGGCGTTTTGGGAGATGCTGTTTTAAAACACTGGACGGGACAATATAATGTGGAAATAGATGAAATGCCATTATCGGCATTTAGTATCGGTAAATCCATAGGAGGACAGTATTCCAACAATTTATGCAATATTGAAAACATGGCATTGAAGGATGAAATACAGATTCCTGACGGTTATATTGCGACTTCCGGAAATGTTCAATATACAGCCGCATCGGATGGTGATGGAGCGAGTGTGAGTGCCTTACTGGGTAATAAAGGATTTTTCTTTACCGGAAGATGGGGACAATTAGGAGGTAAACCCAATGAAATTTTTGATGTTCCTTATTCCAAATTAATTCCTATTTCGACAACCTTCTATAATGAATTCTCCGGAACAGTGAATTTCAATGTTAATGTAACACTTACCAAAGAAGCTAAAAACGCTTGGCTGCAAAAAACCTTCAATAAAATCATTGAGGCTTACGAAACAGAATTAGCGAAATACGAACAGGCGTTAGCTGAAATAAAAGCCATGGGTGTTCAGATTAAAGGTTCAAATCCAGGGTTCTACAGAAAAATTGAGAATACCATTTTAAGAAGAAACTGTATTTCTTATATGCTGGAGCAGAATCCTAACGTAGATCTTACCTTCGGTAGAGGGAAATATTATAACAACGGCTATTCTTCCGGAGATGAAACCTTCCTGAATACAGATATAAAAGTAGACGGAAAGCTTGATCAGTACGCTGCCTTTGCAAAATTCATGGAGCAGGCATTCGAATGGGAAATCATGAGTTACTATTTCTATCCTTACTACTGGGGCGAAAGAAAATCCTGGGCAGACCTATACCAGTTCGATGATAATGATCCTGTTTTCAGAGCATTTATGCAGTCCGGTATGGCGAGGGTTATCGTGACGGTACGTCCGGGATTCGAAGAAGCAGTACGACACTTCCTTGCGACAGGACAGATCTGGAACGGAGGAGAAGTTCCGGTAATTGATGATCCGTTGTTCTTATCCATCGTTGATGAAATGAGATCTCCGAAAGCAACCAAAGAAGGAGAACCGTGGAGAGAAAGAATTCCGACATCGCTTACCATTCTTCAGGCAGATTCTATCGGTTTGAGAGTAGAAAAAGCATTGCCATGCAATTGCGAACCGGGAGTGAAGTTTGATGATAATTTAGGCGAAATGTGTGCTACAAATTTTGAAATGAACCAAAACCAGATTGGGCAGGATTCTGATAAATGGATGGAAATAACTTTTGATTATTTAGACAGCGCAACGAATACTATTGGTGAAATAGATTATTTGCATGCTTTTCCACGAGTTTATGAATGTTTGGAAAATGTAATTACAATTGATAGAGATGCGTCTTGGACAGCTTCAGATTCTGTTGAAAAAATACATAAAATACTGGCAGATGAAATTTCAATGATAGAAGGTGTTGAAGCTTATCCATATGGTAAAACAGGAATTACACTAAAAGTAAACATTTCTAAAATTCCGCTTTTTACTTTTAGAAAACCTGGAGAAGATGATGGACATGAATTATTGAAATTCTCTGTTAATATCAAAGAATCATATCTTAAAATTTCATCTCCGGAATTTAATAAATACGGACGTGAAAGAATTTTAGACAAGAATGGTCAATTCATTCCTTCTGCGGAATATCTGGATAAAGTACCATTAAGTAAATTCTTGGTATAATCTAAAATTTAGAATTTAAAAAGTCTAAAATTTTTAGAAATGAGCCGGGTAAAAACCGAGGCTATTTGGCAGCACGAACAAGTGCTGCCTTATATCCTCACGCGTCTTAAAGACAAGATTAGCGAGATTACTGCCGTAGAAAAGATTCTACTTTTCGGGAGCAGAGGAAGGCTTCCTTTGGAACGCTGGAGTGAATTGGAAGGAAAAGACTGGGATGTTTTGGTACAGGCGAAATGCAAACTGAAAAATGCCCATGTTTTGGTTGAAGAGGGTTATCATCTGGATCTTTTGGTCTTGGATGAAAGCCAAACCGAAAAATTTATCCAAAATATGACCACCAAAGAACTTTTTCCCATCAATAAATTAGAATGTATAATGACTAAAAACAAAAAAAATGGGAACATTTAATGACGAATTCGGAGACCTATCCGGATACAAAATATTGTCTTTTGAAGAAGTAACCCAAGGGTTTGAAGGGAATAAAAATCCACTGCATGGAATTGCCAATTTTTCAAAAAACGAAATTGAGTATAAAGAAGACCAGTATATTAATCTTAATAAACTCTTGGATGATATTAATATTAGTAATAATGTAGGAAACGGCTCTCCAATGCAGTATACTTTTAATGGATATTTTCAGGACACTGCACAAACATACATTATGAACGGAGAAATTCACATTGATGTTTCTGCAAAAATAGGATTGAAAAATGGAATTATAACAACCTCTCAGAAGTTTTCAAGAGATCGTCCCTATATGGAAGTGTATTTTGATGAAGAGCACAGACTGACTTATTCTTTAACATTTCTATATACAGATACCCGTCAAACAGCGATTGAACTAAAAACTCACGCTTTTGCAGACTATAAAAACCTTCTTCTATATATTGGCTATGGAAATGTAGAAACAGAAAGGGATGCCTCTGCATTTTTCATCAGAGAATTTACAGATTTTCTGAAACAGTCTGAAAGTGCAGAAGATCTATATAAAGTATATGGAGATCTCCCTGAAAGTTTTATTAAACATATTTTCCTTTCTACAGAAACTGTGGCAAACCATTTAAAAATTCTTGCAAAGGAAGATGATACAGGATGGTTCAGTTGGACAAAAGATACCAGTTCTCTTTTCATAAAGGTTTTGGCCATGTTCAGGAATTTTAAAGAAACCGGAGATTTTTTCTGGAAAAATCCGAAGTTTATAACGGAAATTTATGATAATCTGGATGGTACTACCGAAATATTTGGGATGCGGTTTTTGAACAGGCGTATTTTTGCCTCAATGCTTAATCATTATGCAAAAAGTACTTCCAATGCGAAAGCAATAATAACTAAAAATGCGCTTTTTAGAGGGAAAGAATATTTTGTAGAAACCAATATCACCGAACTGAATGATACACTGAACACCATTAAAGGTATATTAAGTTTTGATTGGGACTTCGATTACAAAAACAGTATTTTCCTTCAACAGAAAAGAACCGTTACAAAAGCTATTGAACAGCAGGAAACCGATGAATTCGGAAAAGGCGGGGTAATGACGGAAGAAACCAAAACCGAGGCCGAAGCCATAGATCCGGGGTATCTTTACCACCCGATGCATCTCGTACATTATATGGACAGGGATATTGAAGGAGGAAAAGCGCAAATGGTAACTGCCCTTTTTATAAAAGCCATCGCAGATGAAAAGGAATGGGAAGAAGTAATGCGTGATATTCGTATAGGGACAGATATTATAGCTATTATTGCCGGGATTTTAACGATGGGACTTACGGGTGAAGTTTCTGCAATAGCAATAGCAGATATAACATTAGCAAGTATTGATCTGTCTTTGATGAATGAGGATGTTAAAAAATGGCTCTCACAATCTCCGGAGGGAAAATGGTTTGTTGATAATTGGGATATTATCTATGGTCTGGTAGGTGCCGGAATGCTGAGTGTCGTGTTGATAGATGGCATCCTTACACACGGACCCACTCTTTTGGAAAAGCTGAAGAACCTGAAAAATGTGAAGGGAAATTTCCGTATTTTTACGGAACAGTTAGAAAAATTAATAACTGAGCTGGATGCTTATCAAGTAAGAAATGCTACCAATGTTATAGAAGAAGTAACTTTAGTGGGAGAAAAGAATGGTTTATTAAAGAAACTGCTGAAGTTAGTCTCTTCTCCTGAAGAAAATTTACAATTTATTGTAGAAGATATTGCCAACAAAGGACTTTCTGTAAGAAAAGTAGCAGAAAATGAATATGAAGTTCTTTACAAAGGACAGATTTTAAAGACAGGTAAAGATTCTGAAATAGGTGCTTTTCTGAAAAAGTATTTTTGGAAAAGCGTACGTCAGGTTGGTAAAGAAGTGCTAAAAGATATTATAAGGACTATTTATTCTCAATTAGGAGAACTAAGAACATCTGCCAGAGAAATCCTAATAAATGAAGATATTTTAATTAATTACAAAAAAGGACTGCAGTCATCTAAAGAAGGATTATTCAAAGATGTTAAGTTAGGAGAGCATAAAGATGAATCTTCAAAATATCTTTGGACGATTGATAAAAGAGGAATAAATTTAGCTTATGAATTGACTCCATTTCCTACCACTAGAGGAAATATAGTTCATTCCAATCTTAGTAAAAGTGCGTATATAGCAGGAGAAGCATGGTTCATCAGTGAAAAAGAAATAGTAATAAATGCGGGGTCAGGACGGTTTGGTTATAATAGTGGAGCTACTATTGAGCAATGGGAAGCTGCGATTAAATTTTGGGAAACTTTAGGATATGAAGTTAATGCAATTCCTTTTAATGAAAGATAAAATAAAAAAAATATGAAATATTGGCAATTAGCTGCTTGTATAGCAGAAGAAAAAGAAATATTCAATCAGTACTTAGGAAGTATTGATTTAATTAAATATGGCAGAGAAAATATTAGTGAAGATATTGTTCATGAAGCTTTTTTAAAAAGTAAGGTAAAAATGTTTATTACATCTGATAATAGTCTTGGATTGAATTATAATGATTATTTAAAAAAAATAAATTGTAATATTATAGAAACCCTTACAATCTTAGAAGCCTATAAAAGGTATGGAGATAAGATAACAGAAGTTTTTGATTATGGATCTTTGAATTTAGGTTCTTTAAAGTAATAATGACCGCCTTTATAAGGGCGGTTTTCTATATTTCATTGTAACTTGAAAAGGTGATAACTGAGTTATACTATAAAAATCTAAATTAGATGATCTGTTTTTAAATAAGATATAGGTAAGCCAATAAAATTTAAATATTATGAGAAAAATTATTGAAGATCTCCAACCTAATAGTCTATTTGAATTAGTCAATATTTAAAGAAGTAAAAAACATCTTACTATATAACTGATAAAGATTATGACACTATCCGAATGAAATTTATTAAAAATAAAAATTTTTGGACATAAAAGGTATAAACTGCTCATTTTTAATATTTAAGAAAAAGAATTCTTCGACCCATTAAATTTATGTCGGATTTCTTTAAGTATTGGTTTTCGCATTTACTTTGCAAATTCACAACTGTCTTCCAAAGCGTATTTTAAATTTTAGTGTAGTGTGGCATTCGGAAAGCAACTACTTATTAATTCGCATTACCTTATAGAGTTTTTGCGCTGACTAATGTATTTTAGCATTTTCTATTGTAATTGACAAAAATACTCGGAACTCTCTTGGCAAGCATTGTTTTTCCGCTTCCGGGTGGTCCGATCAGGATGATGTTGTGTCCTCCCGCTGCGGCAACTTCCATTGCTCTTTTTGCAGCTTCCTGTCCTTTCACTTCAGAAAAATCAAAAGGAAAATCGTTAATCTTTTCCTGAAATTCTTTCCGTGTATCCACTTCGATTTTTGTGAGTGGTTTTCCTTCATTAAAAAAGTCAATAACTTCTTTGATATTTTCGGCAGCAAAAACATCAAGACTGTTAACAATGGCTGCTTCGCGGGTGTTTTGTTTTGGCAAGATAATTCCTTTGAAACCTTCTTCACGAGCCTGAATCGCAATGGGAAGAACCCCTTTTATGGGCTGTAAAGTTCCGTCCAGAGAAAGTTCCCCCATAATCACATACTCATGAATATTTTCGGCAACAATCTGATCTGAAGCGGCAAGAATTCCGATGGCAATACTCAGGTCATAAGCAGCGCCTTCCTTTCTGAGATCTGCAGGAGCCATATTGATCGTAATTTTCTTTCCGGGAATCTTAAAGCCGACGTTTTTCAGAGCAGCAGAAATTCTGTAACTGCTTTCTTTGATGGCGTTATCCGGAAGTCCGACCAGATGGTAGCCGACTCCGCCTGTATCTATATTTACTTCTATCGTAATGGTTTGTGCAGCCACTCCATGAATGGCACTTCCATAGACTTTGATCAGCATTTTTTATGTGTTTGCCGTAAATGTAGAAAATTTTTTAATTAATGATTTTCTTAAAAGAATTTACCTGAATATTTAAAAGTAAAAATATAATTCCCTTAATGTTCAGTTTTTGATTAGACTTTTCTTTCAATAGATCAATCAGCTGAAAAAAATATTTTTTGTAATTAAAATTTTTAAGAATGAAAAAAAACCAAGGCTGATTTCCAGCAATTAAATTAATGATTTACTGTTTAGGTTTTCTAATAAAGTTTTAATAATCAATATAAATAGCTATAAAAAAATCAGAAGATAGATAGCTTATATGCTCTAAATATAGCAAGTAGAGCTTACTTTAAAGTTTAAAAATTCTTTCTCAACCTTTCCAAAAAACATTCTGTAAATCTTTCTTACTGATTATCAGAAAACTGTAAAAAAATAACAAAAACATCTGAAAATGAATTTAATACGTCAAGTTTTGTCGCTTCCCTGATGGATATTTGCATTATAGAAACAACACAGAAATGAAATTAGACTTTAAAACTCAAGGTGGATATAATTTAGCCTGAAGACCACCTAAAAAAATAAGGCTAAAACCTGAAGTAACTCTACTAAAAAGAGGCTTCAAATCTTAACCTTTATAAGACCAAAACAAATTTACAAAAAATGTCAACAAACAGCAATGCGTCTCAGACGCTTTTCAGATTCGTGAGTTTAAGAAACCCACAGCTTACAGAAACCAAAAGAAGAAATCTTGGCTTCATCCACAGACCAAAAGGAATTGCGGGTATTTTCGATACTGCTGTATCTGGTAGAGCTGCTTCTACAGCTAAGATCAATGCAATGGAGAATGCTGTGAAATCAGGGAATTTTGCAAATACTTCATTCAAAACAGAGAAAGAACTTGAAACAGGAATCTTTAGTCAGTTATTGATTATAGGAAGGAAGATTTCTAAAAAAGAAAAAGTAAATGATCAGGATTTAGCATATACCAAAAGCTATTATGCGACATTAATCGATTCCAATAAAGAGTTGAACGGAGAAGGTCTTAAGATTTTTGATCTTCTTTGGAACAACTTAATCTATCAGGTGGTTTCCCAGAAAGATTTCTATGTAAAAGAGGCAATTACCCATATTTTAAAAGCAATCCATTTAGGATTTGCTCAAAACATGACTATTGATGCGGATGTATTAAAAGCTAATGGAGAAAAACCTCTTGAAAACGCGCTAAACGGTAAGATCGTACTTCCAAAAGAATTATTTGTAGAAGATGAATCAGTTTCAGGAGGATCTTCTGTAGCCTCAAGAACCGCATCTACAGTAATAGTAAATAAAATTACCAGTCAGAGATTGACTAATGAAGCAGAGTCCGCTTTGGTAGCCCAGAAAGCTCTTCACAGAAAAGGAGCATTACAGAATTTAAATTCTGAATTAGAAAAACTTCAGAAATCCTATTATACTTCCAAGTACAAAACGGAACAGGTTACCTATGCTGAATATCAAAAAAAATATCAGCCGCAATTGGAAGAATACGCAAAACTGTCTGAAGAAATAGTTCAGCTTGAAGAAACAAAAGCTCCTGAAGAAGAATTACAAAAGCTTCATGAGCGTCTAAAAGAATTGGAAGTGCCTGCCTTTGAATTCTCTTATAAAAATGAAATTGATATTTCAGAGCTTCAGTCTAAATTGTCTCCTGAATCATTTGATTTATTTATTGAGTTGTTTTCAGATGTTGATACAGAAAATGCCTCAAGAGAAAACATTGAAGGAAAAGCAGAAATCATTTCTGGCAGAGAAATGCGTATCGGGGAAAGAGTTTTGCAAATTGACAGTGGTTTACAAAGCTTTAATGAAGCTATATCGAATGTACAGCAGGAGATTTCAGTTTCCACTCAGACGGCTCTTGAAAACACATCTTTGCCGCAACAACAGTATGTCAACCTTGGAGGGGCATCTATTCCGGTGATCCAGAACACAGCAAGAACTCCAATGGCATATTCTCTTATTGCCAATACCTATGGACTGTCATTGATGTCTAGCCGTGGTTTCTTAAGTTTTTCATTTGAGGTGGAAGATATATCCTGGGAAGTTGCGAATGCTAAAATTATCGCAGATACAAATCTGGGGCATATTGAAGAAAATTACGGCAATATTTCAGTGGTGGATAACAAGATTACCTTACCTGCAAGTTTGGTTAATAAGTTTAGCAGTATATACAATTTCAGAGTTGAAATTACCTTCGCGAACGGGAGAGAAGCTTATGGTGATGTCCAGAAAATTGCCAATGGAGAGATTCATACCGGAATGCTAACTTTAAAACCGGTAAAAGCTGATCCAAGAGAAGAAGAATCTGCTGAACCCTCAAAAAGAAAGAACTTCGGAATCAAAAGATTGGGAATTGCCGACTATCTTAAAGTAGTACAAAGCGTTCATGCTTATGTTCCGGGAGAAGTCTCGAATATTGAGAATGTGATGGCAAGCGAACTAAGACATAAATCTTCTGTTGCCAGAGATTATTCAGAAATAACGGATACTACATCTAAATCGGTAGAAACAGAGAAGGTTTCTGATACTTCCAAAACTTCCAGAACAGATATGCAGACAGAAGTAGCGAAAGAATTGGATAAGCAACAAAGTATTGCTGCTTATGCACACTTCAGTTATAATCCTGGGTATAAACTGGATATTGGTGCAGATTATGCCAACAATACGGCTCAACATGACAGTACGAGACAAGCTGTTGCGAAGTCTCAGGAGATTACGGAAAGAGCAATGGAAAGAGTTCTGACCAAAATTAATGAGGAAAGGGTACAGAAAATTATCAAAGAATACACGGAAACCAATGTCCATGAATTTGATAACCGAGGAAAATCTCTTACTACCAATGTTCCGCCACAACATATAACAGGAGTATATCGTTGGATCGATAAGAAAATGAAAAACCAGATTTACAATTATGGCAAGCGTACCATGTTTGAATTTATGGTTCCCGAACCGGCAAAACTTCACAGATTGGCTTTAGCTGTATCTAAAGGCCAGGTTCTTACAGCTCCTGTCGACCCGAGAAAAGCTCCGGAACCTTGGAATATGGCAAGCCCAAAAGCTGCAACCAGAGAATTACTTCAGCATTGGGCAGATATTTATGGTGTAACTTTAACCGAACTTCCAAAAGAAAATGTGGAAGTATACCAGGAAATTGTCGGCCGACCTAATTCAACCGGCTCTTTTGGTGCAGTAGGAACACCAATCAATATCACACAAAATTATGCCGCCAAAGATATGAAGATCCAATATTACATGGATCGAAATTCCAGATGGCATAACAGTGAGTTTTATTGCAGCAACGGTAAAGGAGGAGAGAGAAATTTAAATTTTGGAGGCAGAATCAATCAGGATACTGTTTGGGAAAATGGGTTAAACCTTTCCGGAACATTTAACTTCCTGTACCGAGGCAGAAATATTGAAGATGTAACGCTTAACGTGACACTGTATTGCAAGCTTTCGGATGCATTTATGCTTCAGTGGCAGACAGAAAACTATAATGCCATTATCAAAGCATATGAAGAAGCTTACAAGAAATTTCAGGAAGAACAGGCAAGATTGGATGCCGAGCAGAAAGAAAAGGAAGCTGCTGCAAAAGAAAAGCAAGGGACTTTTTACCGATATATGGAGCATGATGTGCTGAAGCACAATTGTATTGCTTATCTGTTACAGGATTACCTGAATGTGTTAGGACAAAACTTTACCGATGGAGACAAAATGGAAAATTTCCAGGTTTTCCTTAATGAGAATCTGGATAAATATACCGCTCTTGCGAAGTTTATGGAACAGGCATTTGAATGGGAGATCATGGATTATACTTTCTACCCATACTATTGGGCGAATCGCAAAATGTGGCAGGAAATGTATGTGAGCGAATCTGTGGATCCTTTGTTCAGAAGTTTCTTACAGGCAGGTATGGCGAGAGTAGTGGTGACCGTAAAACCGGGCTTTGAAGATGCAGTACAGTTCTTTATGACGACAGGAAAAATCTGGAATGGCGGTGAAGTACCGGTAATTGGTGATCCGATGTATATGAGTATTGTAGACGAAATGAGAGAGCCTACAGGAAAACCACAAGGTAAATACTGGATTACAAGAGTTCCTACTACGCTTACTATTCTTCAGGACAAATCTACGGGATTACCGGTTAACCAGCCGTTACCGATCTTCCCTGAAACCGATACGGATAATTGTGAAAATCCTTCAGAACTTGAAACAGAAACAAGTTTTGATCACAGGGACGTACAATTAAGTCATTCGGATAAAACAGAAAGTACTTTAGATTAAAAAGCTTAACGAAATGGTGGGAGCACTTCCACCATTTCTATTTTCAACAATTAAAATTTAGAAAAAATGAAACCAATAAAAGCATTAGGAGTTCATCAGGGCACTTCGGTTAAAATACCCAAAATTGACAGAATAAGTGCTTTGGGAATTTCACCTAAAAACAGATATGGTCATTTTGATGAAAAAAATGGGACTACTTACTTCCATACATTTTTACCCTATGGGGATATTAATAAACTGGTTGAAGAATATAATGATCCTGTATTTCTAAAGAACCAGAGTAATACAGATTTACTGATATTCTATCTGTTAGGAAGCAAAAATGAGCTGTATATGGCTATTACCAATAGGTCAAAATATTATCTGGAAGCATTAACATCACAAAATGTTTATAAATTTGAAGGATATGATCGTAAAATGACGTTTAAAGAATATGTCATCACTAATATTATAGCCGACAAAAAAGAAGCATTTCTGTTTACGTATGAAGAGATTTTATCTGCTTTTAATGATGCTATCGAAGATTATAAATTTGTCACCAGCGAACAAAATTCCAAACAGGAATCTAAATTTACGGTACCGAGTCAGGTTTTGAAATACAGGATAAATTTAAAAGAAAAGGGAATTATAAAACTTTTACAGGAGGTCAACAGAACTATTGCCAAAATGCGGGCTGAAGAAAAATACGCTTATAATGAATGGATTATGTCTAAAGCAGATCCCTACAATTATTTTGGCATCCGCATCAACAACAGCAGAGATTTTTCTTCTCAAGATTTAAAGCAATTAATTACTCAACTGAAGAATTATAAAAAGAAAATGGGAATTCTGAAAGACGGAGGAATTAAAAGTATTGAGGATATGAATTCTTTTGTCGAAGAAAACCTTACTGCAGGAGGAAGCATGTTCAAATGGTTTATCGATACTCCTTTTTTCAGTTTAAATCCTGATCAGAGAAAAAAATATATTGAAATGTATTGTGAAAAAGACGAATCTTCTTTTCCAAGATTTAGCATATCGGGAGGTCTTAATGACGGGGATATTGTTGCTGCACTGTTTAAAACCTGCTCGGATAAACAGGCTCTTTTCGATATTATCATATGTCTGGAACAGGAAGGAAAACTTTTTCATTTACTTAATAATCTAAAATTTAAAGCGTTCTCACAGGTTTGTACCATTATCACCAGTGTTTATATGACTTATATTAAAAAAGGAGAAATGGGCAAAAAATATGCTGATGCTCTTGAATTTGGGAGACAGATTTTGTTTGACAACAGAACTTTTGGAAATCATAATATTGAGGAATTTGATACGGTACATAATAAACTGAAGTTTACCACAGACCTTAATCTATTTGTAAAAATAGGAAAAGCTACTCTTGCAGCTCCTTTTTTGTCTGATATGAGTGCTGAAGATCTGCAAAAGCAGGTATCCTGTAATCCTTTGGATATTATAAGCATTACACCTGTTGAAAATATTGAAAAATATAATCTTAAAAAAGGAGAAATTTATTTACTCCCTGCCTGCTTTGTATATCTTTTATATAATGAAGAAACATGGGAAACCGCTATACTCGCCGCAGAAGTTACTGTTCAACTCGCTTTTTGTTTGATCGGAGTTGGAGAAATAATGGCTGCGATAGAGGCAGGAAGTACAATTGGTGTCGCATATGCCACCGCAGGTGTAACTATAGATGCTTCCTTTGGGGCTACTCTGATTCCGGAATTTGGAAAAAATCATCCGGTCGTTACCAAATATATACATTATGCGATGTGGGCACGTTTGGTTACCGATTTCATTAATGTAAAAGGATTAACAGAAGAGCTGAACACCGCTATTAAAGCTAAAAAAATTGCTTTTGAACCTTATGAAGCAACAATAGATGGTGTAAAAATTATCAAAGGAACGCAAAAAACCTATAAACCCCTTACTATTGGTGCTCTTGGTATTTTACCTCACGTTTTGCC
This sequence comes from Chryseobacterium sp. HMWF035, assembly GCF_003094695.1. Taxonomy (NCBI): domain Bacteria; kingdom Pseudomonadati; phylum Bacteroidota; class Flavobacteriia; order Flavobacteriales; family Weeksellaceae; genus Chryseobacterium; species Chryseobacterium sp. HMWF035. Next base: position 25,152 of record NZ_QEHP01000023.1, read on the forward strand.
TGCTTATTTATTGGGACAAGGAGGAAGAAAGCTACTGTTTTATATAGAAAGAGTAATAGATTCACAAAAAAGTGTGACTGTTTTCTTTAAAGGAGCAGAGATTTTTTCAGGAGAAAGAACCGCTGCAAAAGAATTTATGGATGAAGCGTTAGTAGTATATAAAAACGAAGGGCAAATTGCAATGGAAAACTTCTTTTTTGCAAAGCAATCTTCCAAAGAGATAAGGTTTCTACATTCTCAAACGGGGGAAACTTACGTAGGTAAATTACTCAGAAAGGGAAAAAAAGAATATTATTATGAGCTTCATGATTTTCGATATGATACAAAAAAAGTTTTCGATGAAAGTGAACCGTTACTGAAAGACAAGTTTAGATGTAGGGTAAAATTTGCAGATCCTAATGTTTTCCCGCTTATAGAAGATAAAAAATATTTTTATGGAGATATTTTCATACCTTACGGTCTAAATCAGACGCTACAAAACAATAAAATAACAGGATTAACTGATCTTAGCCTGGGTGAAACTATTATTAATGATGGCTTTGCTAACTTAACAAAAGACGCTGGAAAAGAATTGGATGGTATTTTTGGACAGTGGCAAAAAAACAGCAGTTATGTAGAGTATCCTGGCGGAGAATCCGTAAATTTACACACTCTAAAATTTCATGTTGGGTATGAAATGCTACAAGGTAAACCTCTTACAAAAGAACTCTTAGAACAAGCCGCCCTTAAAACTTTTACAGGAAAATGGGCAAAAAGCAAGGGCTATGGGAAAGTAGAGTTGTATAATGCTGACGATCAATTTGATGCAATAGAAGAATTAGGAGATATAGAATTAGTAACTGATATTGTATTCATTTTTAAAAAATAATATAATTATGGAAAAAGAAATAGATTATATAGTTTTAGTCTCAATAAAAAACTATAAAACAGATGGGATGGAAGTAGCAAGAAAAAATCGTAGAACGTTATTTTTAAAACCAAAGTTAAAAGATCAAAGACATTTAGAAACCGAAATATTCAAATCTATTTTTGGAGAAGATTTAGGTAAAAAAGAGTTTTTTTTAGAGGCTGGTTCTTATGGAAATATTATTGAGGCTTATGAAAAAACATTAAGAACACTTTTAGAAAAAGAGCACAAAGTACCTAAAGAATATTACAATAGATTGGAGGAATATAAAGAAAAAGTACACCGAAGTCTATTTACCGATAAGGAATATACCGATGATCATTTTTATGATGAAGTACACGAGATTTTAGGCGAATATTATGTATTGCAAATGAGATTTCCTTCTGAAAGAATCCCATATGAATTCAATAGATATTATCTTTCTATAAAAAAACTATTTGATAATGGCGAACCATTGTACATAAGTACGGCAATGCCTTTCGAAGATTTAGGTTTTTAACGTTTAAGCCGTCTCTTTTTTGAGACGGTTTTTTGATAATGACGACAGAGAGTCTGTAAATTTGCACATTCTAAAATTTCATGTTAGATACGAAATCCTACAAAGAAAACCTCTTACAAAAGAATTCTTAGAACAAGTTGTTCTAAACCTTGTACGGGAAAATGCCTTGTATCTACATTTACTTCTATTGTGATGGTTTGTGCAGCCACTCCATGAATAGCACTTCCATAGATTTTAATTTTAATCAGCTTTTTTTATGTGTTTGCAGTAAATGTAGAAAATTTTTTAATTAATGATTTTCTTAAAAGAATTTACCTGAATATTTAAAAAACAAAATGAGATGCACTGAAATGTTCCATACTTGATGTAGATTTTCAATTAATTTATCAATCCATTGAAAAAAATAACTTATGTGATGTAAATTTTTAAGAGTAAAAAAAATAAAAGCTGTTCCAAAAATGAAACAGCCTTCGTATTGATCAATTATATATTGTTAAAACTCTATATCAACCTGAAGCTTCTCGGCAAGAAGTTTTGAAATTTTTTCTTTTAATGGCTCGATGTCAATGTTCTGCATGGCATCGTTCGCAAAAGCGTATAACAATAACGCCTGAGCTTCCTTTTTAGAAATCCCTCTTGCTCTCAGATAAAATAACGCATCTTCATTCAATTGTCCTACTGTACAACCGTGAGAACATTTTACATCATCTGCAAAAATTTCAAGCTGAGGTTTGGTATCAATCGTTGCTCCTTCGCTGAGTAAAACATTGTTGTTTTGCTGATAAGCATTCGTTTTCTGGGCAATTTTATCAACGAAAACCTTTCCGTTGAAAACGCCGTGAGATTTTCCGTCGAAAATACCTTTGTAATTCTGGTAACTTTCGCAATTCGGCTGATTGTGGTGAACCGCCGTGTGATGATCTACCAACTGATCTTTCCCGATAATGGTAATTCCGTTCATGAATGAATTGATATTCGATCCGTTCTGAATAAAATCTAAATTATTTCTTACCAGCTTACCTCCGAAAGAGAATGTATTTACAGTCGTTAAGCTGTCTTTTTCCTGTTTTGCGAAAGTATTGTCAATCAGATAAGAAGTATCATTATCGTTCTGAACTTTATGCCAGTCCGCTTTTGCGTTCGGATAGGTGAAAATTTCCGTTACAGAATTAGTCAGAACATAAGTGCTGTCAAAATTGTGATGAATTTCAATAATTTCCACTTTGGCACCTTCATCTACGATTAATAAATTTCTCGTATTGTAGAATGTGTTTTCTTCCTGATTCTGAGAAATATAGAAAACGTGAATCGGCTTTTCAATCACTACATTTTTCGGAACCTTCAGAAAGAATCCGTATTTGCAGTATGCCTGATTCAAATTCGTGAAAGCAGATTGATCTTCAGCAATTGTGTTGAAATATTTTTCGAAAACATCTCTGTGTTTTTCATCATTCAACGCGTAATTGAATGAAAGAAACTCAACATTTTCAATGGAAACTTTAGATAATTCTTTATGAAGTTTACCGTTCACGAAAGTGATCCAGTCGAAATTCTCTTCACCTAAATGAAGCTGGTCCAACTGCTCTTTGGTGATGTTGTGACTTTCTTTCGGGAAAAAGTTGTAGTTTTTCTCGGTAATTTCCTTTAGGTTGGTATATTTGTATTCTTCGTCCTTTTTTGTAGGAAAACCAGTTTTTTCAAATCTCTGAAGAGCTGCTTTACGATCTTCATCCAGAAATCTGTGACGAAGGCTCTCCAAAAATTCATTATGGTTTTGTATGATCTGTTCTTTTAATGCCATTACTGGTATATCTGTGGTTTGCACCATTTTTTCTTTTTTTGGTTGGCTGAAATTGTTAAACTAAGAGATCAGATAAATCTCCGAATTTTTTAATCTTTTAATTAATTTAAAAGCCAGTCGTACCCTTTCTCTTCCAGTTCCAACGCAAGAGATTTATCACCTGTTTTGATGATTTTTCCGTTGGCTAAAACATGAACGAAGTCAGGTTGGATATAATTAAGCAATCTTTGATAGTGCGTAATCAGAAGAACTGCGTTTCCTTCATTTTTGAAAGCATTTACACCATCTGCAACAATTCTTAACGCATCAATGTCCAATCCGGAATCGGTTTCATCAAGAATAGCAAGTTTCGGATCCAGCATCATCATCTGGAAAATTTCGTTTCTTTTCTTTTCACCTCCGGAAAAACCTTCGTTTAAAGATCTTGAAAGGAAATCTTTTTTAATGCCTAATTTTTCAGATTTCTCACGAATCATTGCCAACATCTCTTTTGCCGGCATTTCTCCCAATCCGTTAGCTTTTCTGTTTTCGTTCATCGCTGCTTTGATGAAGTTGGTTACAGAAACTCCCGGAATTTCTACCGGATACTGGAAAGAAAGGAAAATTCCTTTGTGGGCTCTTTCTTCAGGAGCATCTTCGATGATGTTTTCACCTCCGAAAATAATTTCTCCGTCTGTAACTTCATAATCTTCTTTTCCTGCGATAACAGAAGAAAGCGTAGATTTTCCGGCTCCGTTCGGCCCCATAATAGCGTGAACTTCACCCGGCTTTATTTCAAGATTAATTCCTTTTAAAATTTCTTTGTCGCCGTCTTCAATTTTGGCGTGCAAGTTTTTTATCTCTAACATATTTTCAAATTTATCGCAAGGGCAGACTAACATTTATCTTTTATAATCCTAAACCATTGATTACAAAAGTACTTACACTTGCAAATGAAATACTATTTTTATTTATTTTAAACATTAAGAATTTAAACAAATCTTTAATGCGTTGTTTTGTCATTTCGACGAAGGAGAAATCTATTTTAACTTAGATTCTTCACTCCGCTTTGCTTCGTTCAGAAAGACAAACAATGTGTCAAACTTAAGGATAGACATTATCCCACAGAACCTTCCAGAGAAATCTCCAGTAATTTCTGGGCTTCAATGGCAAATTCCATTGGCAGTTTATTTAAAACCTCTTTGCTGAAACCGTTTACAATCAGGGCAATAGCTCTTTCTGTGTCAATTCCTCTCTGGTTGCAGTAAAAAATCTGGTCTTCCCCGATTTTTGAAGTCGTTGCTTCGTGCTCCAGTTGTGCAGTCGGATCTTTAATTTCAATATACGGGAAAGTATGAGCTCCGCATTCATTCCCCATCAGTAAAGAATCGCACTGAGAGAAATTTCTAGCTCCTTTTGCAGAAGGCATTACTTTTACCAGACCTCTGTAGGAATTATTGGATTTTCCTGCGGAAATACCTTTGGAAATGATGGTAGATTTGGTATTCTTACCGATGTGGATCATTTTGGTTCCTGTATCTGCATATTGGTGATTATTCGTTACGGCGATAGAGTAGAATTCACCGATGGAATGATCTCCTTTCAGAATGCATGAAGGATATTTCCATGTTACCGCAGAACCGGTTTCAACCTGAGTCCATGAGATTTTTGCATTTCTTTCGCAAAGTCCTCTTTTCGTTACGAAATTGAAAACCCCTCCTTTTCCTTCTTCATTTCCCGGATACCAGTTTTGTACAGTGGAATATTTAATTTCGGCATCATCCATTGCAATCAGCTCAACAACCGCTGCGTGAAGCTGATTTTCATCTCTTGACGGTGCTGTACAACCTTCCAGATAAGAAACATAACTTCCTTCATCCGCAATCACAAGCGTTCTTTCAAACTGACCTGTTCCTGCCTGATTGATTCTGAAATACGTAGACAATTCCATCGGACATCTTACGCCTTTCGGAATGTAGCAGAAACTTCCGTCAGAAAATACTGCGGAATTTAAAGCTGCATAGAAATTATCTCCTCTCGGAACTACTTTTCCAAGATATTTTCTTACTAAATCAGGATGGTTTTTTATTGCTTCGGAAATGGAGCAGAAAATAATTCCTTTTTCCATTAACGTATCCTGAAACGTTGTTTTTACAGAAACGGAATCCATTACAATATCTACCGCAACTCCTGAAAGTCTTTTCTGTTCTTCGATGTTGATTCCTAATTTTTCGAAAGTTTTTAGCAATTCAGGATCTACTTCATCCAGACTTTCCAGCTCAGGTTTTACTTTTGGCGCGGCATAATATTTAATCGCCTGAAAATCCGGCTTTTCATATTTAATATTTGCCCAGTCCGGCTCCGTCATTTTCTGCCAGATTCTGAACGATTCCAGACGCCATTCCGTCATCCATTCCGGCTCTTCTTTTTTAGCAGAAATTGCACGGACGATGTCTTCATTTAAACCCGTTGGGAAATCTTCGTAATCGATTTTTGTTTCCCAGCCGAATTCGTATTTTTTATTTTCCAGATCGACTCTTAGATCGTCTTCAGTATATTTATTCATTATTTTTTTTTAAGATTTTAGAAGACAGATTTCAGATCTGATTTTTTATCAAAATCTGAAATCTGCATCCAATGTCTTTTTTACAAAGAAAAACTCTCACCGCATCCGCAAGTTCTGGATGCATTCGGATTGTTAAAAACAAATCCTTTTCCGTTTAAACCTCCCGAATACTCAAGAATGGTTCCTGCTAAATAGAGGATTGATTTTTTATCTACAATAATTTTGATATCATTGTCTTCAAAAATCTGGTCGGTATCTGTTTTTTCGTTGTCAAACTTAAGAACATATTCTAAACCAGAGCATCCTCCGCTTTTCACCCCAACTCTTATATAGTCTTCAAAAGGCTTAAAACCGTCCTCTGTCATCAGCTGAATGGCTTTTGCTTTTGCTTGATCTGATACTTTTATCATTGTATTTATTTAGAATGATTTAATGATGCAAAAATACGAACTAATTTCCGCAATCTCAAATCGAAGATATCTATTTTGATGATTCTGTTCTTAATAGATGTATTTCAGTGATGAATTTTCTGTTAAAAATATTTAAATTTTCTTAATAGACGTCGTAAAGCCTGTTTTTGATTTAACTTTGATCGGGATTTTAAATCTATAAATAAAACAAAGATTTCACCCTTTTTTTGTGTAGTCTTTAAAATTACAGTTTACAATAAAAATATACTATAAATGAAAAAATTAGGCATTCTTGCTTTGGCTTTGTTCATGCAGACCGCTTTTGCACAGACCAACAGATTTGTATATCAGGTGACGATGAAACCCGATGCGTCCAATAAAACAGATACGAAAACAGAAAATGCGTATCTGGACATTTCTCCGGAAAAATCTGTTTTTTATTCCGAAAACAGAATTAAAAGAGATTCTGTCATTCAGGCTGCCATGCAAAGTGGAGGAGCGAGAGGTTTCAACAGGGATCAGATGGAAGCTTTACGATCCAACATCAATTATTCTGTTGAAAAAGATAAGAAAAGCCAGAAAATGACGTTCAAAGACCGAATCGGAAGAGATATGTATACTTACGAAGAAGACCGACCGATCAACTGGAAAATTTCTTCGGAAACCACGAAAATAGGAGATTATAAAGTTCAGAAAGCAGAAACGGATTTTGGAGGAAGAAAATGGACGGCTTGGTTTACCACAGATCTGCCTTATCAGGACGGGCCTTACAAATTCGGCGGACTTCCCGGACTTATCGTAAAAGTAGAAGATGATAAAGGAGAATATTCTTTCGATTTAATGAAAAATTATAAAATCGCAGATTTCCCAACAATGAATCAGTTCGGAAATACCATTAAAGTGAAAAGAGGCGATTATGTAAAACAGCAGAAAAAGTTTATGGAAGACCCGATGTCATTTATGACACAAGGTGGCGGAATGGGTGCGCCGATGAGAATTGACGGCGGTGGAGGAAACCGTGGCGGCGGTGGATTCGGAGGAGGAAATTCCGGAGATTTCAGAAAAAGGATGGAAGAAAGAGTAAAAGAGGAAGCAAAAAGAAACAGCAACCCGATAGAATTACAATAAAAATTAACCCTGAAGATTGGTTCTTCAGGGTTTTTTATTTGGCTGATTTAAATAATTATTTCAAAAGCTGGTTGAAAGTATCTCCCTGTCGGATGTCTCCGGTGTTGTATCCTTTCATAAACCATTCTTTACGCTGCGCAGAGGATCCGTGCGTAAAACTTTCCTGATTAACGTATCCCTGTGATCTTCTCTGGATATTATCATCACCTACCGCTTCAGCCGCTTCAATAGCCGACTGAATATCTCCGGGTTCAAGAATGTGCTTTTCAGCATCAGTTCTTCTTGCCCAGACTCCTGCATAAAAATCTGCCTGAAGTTCTGTGGCAACAGAAACTCTGTTCATTTCTGCTTCAGAATATTTTCCGCTTCTTCTTAGCTGATCTACTTTTTGCGTTGTTCCTAAAAGTGTCTGAACATGATGTCCCACTTCATGCGCCAAAACATAGGCTACCGTAAATTCCGTTACTTTAGCTCCGAATCTCTGCTGAAGTTCATTAAAAAAGCTCATGTCCATGTAAACAGACTGATCCGCAGGACAGTAAAACGGTCCCATTGCAGACTGTGCCACGCCACAGCCAGATTGCGTGGTTTCCGAAAAAAGGATAATTTTCGGTGGAGTATACTGCATTCCGTTTTCCTGAAAAACCTGATCCCATGTCGTGATGTTCCATTTTCCCATCATGTCTACCATTTCTCCGATTTTTTTGTCTTCCGCAGTCAGTTCTCGCTGCTCCGTTCTCGGAGATCCGGAACCCGCTCCCGAAGAAAGAATCGAGGAAGGATCACCTCCCAAAAAGAATATAATTGCAGCAATAATAAGCGTTCCCAGTCCGCCTCCTACAACGGCTCCGCCGCCAAGTCCACGTCTGTCTTCCACATTACCGCCTCTGTCGTCCGTCCATCTCATAGTTTGTATTTTTTATTTGTTGGTAAATTTAAAAATTTAAACCTTACAATTTTTGTGCGGATTATGATATTTTCAAAATATTTATCGATTCAGTTGATTTTTTTTCAGCCAGAAAGAAGTCGACTGATACGCTGAAATCGTTGCATCCACCATCGGCTTATTTTGTTCCTTTTCTTTTAAAGGATTTTCATCAAAATAAATATTAAATTCCGGAGCGAGATTGTTTTTCTGCTGAACCAAAGCATATTGCTTAATTTTTCTTAAAGGAGAAATAACCGTTAAATAATTATCTTTTACAAATCCTAAATCCTGATAGGTTGCTACATAAGCTTTCGGCTGAAATTCTTTGCTGAAAACGTCCTGCCCTAAAAATTTCGACTGATAACTGAAATTCAGCAAACCTAAAACAGTCGGCATCACATCGATCTGAGACATGGTTTGGGTAAATTTCTGCGGCTGGATAAATCCTTCCGAGAAAACCATCGCAGGAATTCGGTATTTATCCATTGGAAGTTCTGTATCTCCTGCACTGGAAGCGCAATGATCTGCAATGACCACGAAGATCGTATTTTTATACCAATCCTGTTTTTTAGCCATTTCGAAGAATTTTTTCAAAGCATAATCTGTGTATTTTACACCGCCTTCACGGGATTTTGCATTTCCGGGGATATCAATTTTTCCTTCAGGATAGGTAAAAGGTCTGTGGTTGGAAACCGTCATCCAATGATTGAAGAACGGCTTTCCGGATTTTGCTTCGGCATTCATGGTTTGGATGGCTTTTTTTGCCATATCTTCATCAGCAACGCCCCAAACGTTTGCAAACGTGATTTCTTCCGGCTTGAAATTATTTCTGTCGACAATGTCATAACCGTTTCCGGCGTAGAAATCCTGCATATTATCGAAATAGCTGTACCCTCCGTACAAAAATTTCACCTCATATCCTTTTGATTTGAAAACACTTCCTGTGGTAAATTTATTTTTATTGTTCTCTCTTTTAATAATGCTTTCTCCGGCTGTAGGCGGAATACAGAGCGTTAATGCTTCCAGACCACGAACGGTTCTGTTTCCGGTAGCGTAAAGATTGGTAAACATTAATGATTTATCGGCTAAACTGTCTAAAAAAGGAGTGATTTTCTGCGTATTTCCATAATGTGCTAAAAAGTCTGCAGATAAACTTTCAATGGAAATTAAGACCACATTTTTTTTGAGTTCTGGTTCCGCAGGTACAATGTTTCTTTTCAGGACAGGTGGAGCAAACTGGCTTAAAAAGTTTTTTTCTGCCTGACTCTGATTGATTTCTGGATAAAACTGGAAATAATCCAGTTCATTGTGGGTAAATGCCCAATAGAATTTCGGAAGACCGTTTGCCTGAATTTCTTCTTCAAAAACGCTGTTTCCTTTCATTTTTGTTGTGAAATTTAATCCGAACAAACTTACTCCAACCAGAAGAATAAACGATCCCAGTAAAATAAATTTCTGCTTCAGATTCGGAAGACCTGAAAGTTCTTTTTTTGTTTTCTTAAAAATGAAGAATGTAATGGAATGTGTTACGATAAAAATTGCTGAGAAAAGAGGAACAACAGGATAACTTTCCATGATGTTTCCGATCACTTCGTTGGTATAGATGAGATAATCTACCGCGATGAAATTGTACCTCAATCCGAATTCGTTATAGAAGAAATATTCACTTACAGCGTTGAATACGATGAGTAAAACATACAGAAACAAGGTTATAAAATAAAGTATGTTTCTTATTTTCAAACGTTGTTTAGGAAGGAAAAGCATTAATGCGAAGCATATAATCTTTAACCCGATAAAAGCCAGAGCAATTTCTGCAACCGAGCCGCCGTATTGTTTGAAAATATTGTTAGGAATCAGAAGGATGTACAGGAAAAAAAGTACTAAAATTCCCAAAATGATCTGTCCGTAAGGTTTCTGATATTTTGAATTGGAGAGAAATAAAAAATAGAGGGCTAAAAAGGTGCTGGCTAAAATAAAAACCAAAGCATCATTGAGAACACCCACCAAAATTATTTTTAAAATTTCAAACACTCCAAAACTGGCTGTGGTAATGGGATGGAAGAAAAATACAATCCTTATGATTAAAGAAATGATAAGGTAAAAGATTCCTAAATAAAGGAATGGTTTTGTTTTCTGAACAAACATTGTTATGATTTGAATATGAATTCTTACAAAAATAAGTATTGAATATTATTTGAGCGTATATTTTTTTAAAATACCACAATAATTAGAAAG
>NZ_QEHP01000024.1:0-30062 GCF_003094695.1 Chryseobacterium sp. HMWF035
ATATAATCCTTATCATTAAAAGTACCCAATAACGCAATAGTTTTATGATCATTATAGACGGCGATAAGATTAATAATTACAGTACCATAAAAAAATGCTTTTAACTTTAAATAGCCTGCTTTCTCTAAGTTTGTAAAAATCCGGAGAAAGCTATTTTTATCCTTTTCATTTTTTGCACCAATCAGATTTTTTGAAATAAATTCCCAAGCATTAAATATAGAAACCTCTCTTACTTCAGATTTTTGTAAAATATCATCATCAAGCCTTAATTTTCTCTTTCTCTTGGGTGAGTATTTCTGTCTTACAATTTCATAATTATCTGGGTAAATAAGAAAGTTTTGTCTTTGTTTTAATTGTCTTGAAAAAGTATTAGCCGCATTAAAACCATAGTACCAAATATTATATTTTTTTTCAAAGAATTTTAAAAATAAATCATTGATTTCAATATCATTTTTAGCAGAAAAAATACCTAATTGTTGACAAAGCTTAGGATTAATTACGATTTTAAATCCGAATTTTATCACAAAAGGAATTGGCATTACCGCTTCATAATCATTATAAACCAGCAATTCCCAATGTTTTTCAGAAGTAATATCTAAAAAATCTTTGGTAGCCGAATATTTCCGCTGTGCAGAATTTTCAAGACACTTAGAATATTTATCAAAATCTATTTCATTATATTTTAATCTTCTAATCATAATAATCCGTCGTCTGAGAAACTAAAGTATGAATTCTGTGTCACAATAAGATGATCCAGGAGCTGAATTCCTAGCATCTTTCCTGCTTCCTTTATTTTTTGAGTGATTTCAATATCTTCTCTGCTTGGCTTCAGATTTCCCGAAGGATGGTTGTGTGCCACGATAATTCCTGTCGAAAAATGATCTAAAGCTGTTTTAAAAAGGACTCGAATATCCACAATCGATTGATTAATTCCTCCCTGTGTAAGCTGAGCAAGATGAATGACTCTGTTGCTCTGATTCAGAAAAATTGCCCAAAAAGCTTCTGTCCGGAGATCCGACAAATGATTTCTGAAAATCTGATATGCTCCGTCGCTTCCTGAAATCACAGGTTTCTCAGGAATTTCCTGACTTGCTCTTCTTCTCCCGATCTCCAAAGCCGTAATAATGGAAATAGCTTTTACCACTCCCACTCCTTTAAATTTCATTAAATCTTTTAAAGACAACAGGCTTAACTGATGCCAGTTGTTATTAACAGATGCTAAAATTTTTCTTGCCAGTTCAATTGCCGTTTCATCCCTGCTACCGCTTCCCATGATGATGGCAAGCAGTTCAGAATCAGAAAGCGAACTTTTACCTTTCCGTAAAAATTTTTCTCTCGGTCTGTCGTCTTCAGCAAGGAGTTTAATGCGCATTTTTTTAGTTTAAAATAAAATTAGTAAAAAGCATACAAAATAATGGTTTTCTTTGAACCGTCAATAAACTTAGAAGTTTCGTTGAATGCATTTTTAGAAAGCATAGGACATCCAAAACTTAAACAGGCAGGATTTGCAGATTCTTTGTCTGGAATACAATAATAAGAATGCAATACAATTGCTCTGGCTCTTGCATTGCTATTCGTTTCGTCCAGACCATCAAGTCGATAGGCTTTTCCGAATTTTCCGGAATAACTCTCCCTGATTTCGTATTTTCCTAAAGAAGATTGGTGAGAACCATCAACATTGCTGAATTTCAACGCGGAGGAATTTTTCACGACAGATCCGTCACCATGAGCAACAATTGCTTTCTGCAGGATTTTATTGTTCTTCAGATCGTAAACAAAGTAACGGTATTTCCCTGAATGAATTTTAAAATTGATAAAAACAGCAAGGTTCTGATTGTAATTTTTTCCTTTAATAAAATTCTTTACTTCCAAAACTTTAGACTTAGGCAAATCTTCAACAGTATTTGAAGCCTGAGAATCAAATTTTGAACAAGAAATAAAGAAAAGAAATAAAAAAATAAAGGGTTTCATCATTTGCGGAAGTTTTATTCGATAATCATTCCGTCTTTCATCACGAGCTTTCGGTCTGTAATTTCCGCTAAATTCGGGTTATGCGTAACGATCACAAAAGTCTGATTATATTTATCTCTCAGATCAAAAAACAATCTGTGAAGATCATCCGCATTTTTTGAATCTAAATTTCCGGTAGGCTCATCTGCAAAAATGATTTTCGGTGAGTTGATTAAAGCTCTTGCTACCGCTACTCTTTGCGCTTCCCCTCCCGAAAGCTGGTTGGGCTTGTGGTGCAGTCGCTGTTCAATTTTTAAATCTTCAAACAAAGCATATGCCTTTTCTATAGCTTCTTTTTCGTTGGCTCCTGCGATTTTTGTCGGCAACAGAACATTTTCTAAAGCTGTAAATTCCGGCAATAACTGATGGAACTGAAATACAAAACCGATATTCTGATTTCTGAATTTAGAAAGCTGCTTATCATTCATATTGATGAAAGATTCTCCGGCAATTTCAATTTCCGTATCAAATTTATTTGAAGTGGTTGGCTGATCCAGTGTTCCCAAAATCTGCAAAAGTGTAGATTTTCCGGCACCGGATTCTCCCACAATTGAAACCACCTCTCCTGTTTTGATATGAATATCAACCCCTTTCAGTACTTCTAAATTCCCATAAAATTTATGGATATTCCTTGCTTTAATCATGATTCAAAAATAGTGAATTGATTTAAATCTGAAAAGCAATAAAAATATAATTTACAGGGATTATATTTTTTGCAAACGATATTTTTTCTCAATTTTATTGGCAAGCCAGCTCACGTAAAACAACTGAAAACTATGATAAATCATCACAGGAAGCAGAAAAAGCACTTTCTGATCTTCCGGAATCCCTAAAACCATTATGAAAAGACTTCCGTGAACCAGAGATTTTTTAGATCCGCAGAAAGTGGCTGTAATCACATCTTCTCTTTTAAAATGAAGCTTTCGGGAAATCAGTTTCAAAATTCCGTAAACCGAGAAAAATAAAGTAATGACGCTGATTGCAATAATCAGGAATACCGAAGAAGGAACTGAGGCAAACACATTTTGTGAAAAAGCTTCGGAAAAACTTTCGTAGACGATGAGTAAAATAATCATTTTATCAAATTCCGCAATAATTTTCGCATACTTTGTCACCCAGTTTTTCAATAGCGGATTTAAAATTAATCCTAAAATGATCGGCAGTAAAACTTTAAGCAACAATTGCTGAATAATTTCTGCGTTATTAATATTTTCCTGATCGGGTTGTATAAAAAAGCTCATCAGTAAAGGAGTCATTACAATTCCGATAATTCCTGAAATGGAGGCATTGAAAATAGCGGAAGTTACGTTTCCTTTCGCGATAGAAACCATAATGACTGAAGAAGAGACTGTTGAAGGCAGACTTGCCAGAAAAAATATGGAAAGCCAGGTAACGAAAAATTCAGTATCTTTTACAAAACCATAAAATAAAAATACAAGCAGCGGAAAAATAATAAATGTTCCGGCTTGAACCAAAAGATGAAGTTTCCAGTTGGAAATATCTTTAATGATTTCTTTGATATTCAGCTTTAATCCATACAGAAGGAAGATCGCTGCAATTCCCCAGTCTATAAATGCTGATAGATTAAAATACTGATTGTATTCGCTTCTGAAAGGAATCAGTTTACCTGCTGCAACCATTACGATCAGCAATAAAAGAAAAATATTTTGTTTGTCTAATTTTATTCTGCTCAATTTCATTTTTTAAAAGTAGCAAGGATCATTCTAAAATCTTTGTGACCATATTAAAATCACCTTAAAATTATCTTAAAAGCAAAAAGGTCTACCGAATTTCTTCCGGTAAACCTTTTTAAATTGTATATCTAAACAGAAAATTACAGTAACAATGTTAAAGGACTTTCCAGATATGTTTTTAAAGTCTGTAAGAACTGTGCTCCTGTAGCACCGTCTACTACTCTGTGATCACAAGCTAATGAAAGCTTCATGATATTTCCAACCACGATTTGTCCGTTTTTCACAACAGGTTTCTCGATGATGGCTCCTACTGAAAGGATCGCAGCATTTGGCTGATTGATGATGCTTGTAAATGTTTCGATTCCGAACATTCCCAAGTTTGAGATAGAGAAGGTAGAACCTTCCATTTCATTAGCTTTAAGACCTTTGTTTTTCGCTCTTGAAGCCATATCTTTCACAGCAGCAGAAATCTGCGTGTAATTCATCTGATCTGTATTCTTAAGAACAGGAACTACCAATCCGTCCGGAATTGCAACTGCTACCCCAATGTTGATGTTTCCTCTGTGAATGATCTTATCTCCTGCCCAGCTTGAATTTACCTGTGGATGTTTTCTTAAAGCAACAGCAGTCGCCTTAATAATCATATCATTGAAAGAAATTTTGGTATCCGGTAAAGAATTGATCTCTTTTCTTGCCTCAATTGCTTTATCCATATTGATTTCCACCATCAGATAATAGTGAGGCGCAGAGAACTTACTTTCAGAAAGACGTTTTGCAATTACGTTTCTTACCTGTGAGTTCGGAGTTTCCGTATCTTCACCCTGTACGAAGCTTAATGCAACCTGAGCCGCCGCAGGACTTGCAGACGAAGCCGCTGTTTTAGCAGCAGAAGGCTGATAATTTTCAATATCTTTTTTAACGATTCTTCCGTTTTCTCCGGAACCCTGAATACTGTTGATGTCTACTCCTTTATCCTGAGCCATTTTTTTCGCTAACGGAGAAATGGCAACCCTGTCTGTAGATGAATGATCTGCAGCCGGTGCCGCTTTTTCTTCTGCTTTAGCTTCTGTTTTTTGTTCAGCAGGTTTTTCTGATGATGAAGTAGCCGCTTTCGGAGCGCCAACTCCTGAAACATCCGTTCCTTCTGGTCCTATAATTGCCAAAACGGAATCTACCGGAGCAGCACCACCTTCCTCAACTCCCTGCTTTAACAATATTCCGTTGAATTCAGATTCGAAATCCTGAACGGCTTTATCTGTTTCTATCTCAGCAAGAAGGTCTCCTTCTTTTACGGTATCACCAACATTTTTGTGCCATTTTGCTACTTTACCTTCCGTCATTGTATCCGAAAGTCTTGGCATGGTAATTACTTCCACCCCTGCAGGAACTTCCGCAGAAGTCTGTTCCACAGTGGTAGAACTGTTTTCAGTTTTAGATTCTTCTTCTGTTTTTTTCTCTTCGGAACCACCTTGAGCCGGAGCTGCTGCACCGCCAGTAAGTCCTGAAATATCTTCTCCTTCATTACCGATAATTGCCAGAACAGAATCTACCGCTGCTGCATTACCTTCTTCCACACCAACATATAAAAGAGTTCCTTCCATTTCAGATTCAAAATCCTGAACCGCTTTATCTGTTTCGATTTCAGCTAAGATATCGCCTTCCTTTACTTTATCACCTACTTTTTTATGCCATTTTGCCACTTTTCCTTCCGTCATTGTATCGGAAAGACGCGGCATTGTAATTACTTCTGCCATAATTTTTTATAATTTGAAAATTTGGGATTTTATGAATTTGAAAATTAAAAAAGATATGATAATAAATCATTTTCAAATTTTCAAACTTTCAAACCGATTTATTATCTTTTAGTTTTCTAATTTGTCTAAGAACGGATAGTCTTCCTGAGCATATACATACTCGTAGATCTTCTCTGCATCCGGATAAGGAGAGTTTTCCATGAATTCGATACATTCTTCCACAAAATCTCTAGATTTATTATCCATCGCTTCCAGTTCTTCTTCTGTTGCCCAACTGTTAGCCAAAATTCTTTGTTTGATCAGCTCGATAGGGTCATCATTTTTGTGAAGCGCAACTTCATCTTTAGATCTGTATGGTTCTGCATCAGACATAGAGTGTCCTCTGTAACGGTATGTTCTTGCTTCAATAAAAGTAGGTCCGTCTCCTCTTCTTGCTCTTTCAATTGCTTCATAAGCCGCTTCAGCCACTTTTTCAGGATCCATTGCATCTACTGCAAGACAAGGCATTTCGTATCCTAAACCTAATTTATAGATATCTTCGTGGTTTGCTGTTCTTTTAACAGAAGTTCCCATTGCATACTGGTTGTTCTCTACAACAAAAATTACAGGAAGCTTCCAGTTCATTGCCATGTTAAACGTTTCATGTAATGAACCCTGTCTAGCCGCTCCGTCTCCGAAGAAACAGATATTTACCGCTTTTCTGTCAAAATATTTATCTGCAAAAGCAATACCTGCTCCCAAAGGAATCTGTCCTCCTACAATACCGTGACCTCCGTAAAATCTGTGCTCTTTGCTGAAAATGTGCATAGATCCGCCCATACCTCCGGAAGTACCTGTAGCTTTACCACAAAGTTCTGCCATGATTCTTTTAGGATCTACTCCCATCGCCATCGGATGGATGTGGCATCTGTAAGCAGTGATCATACTATCTTTAGTTAAATCCATTGCATGCGTAAAACCTGCAGGGATCGCTTCCTGACCGTTATACAAATGTAAAAAACCTCTGATTTTTTGTTTTAGATAAAGAGAACGGCATTTGTCTTCAAACCTTCTCCACATTGTCATATCTTCATACCACTTCAGGTATACCTCTTTAGAAAATTCTTTCATGTGTTGAGCTCTTGCTAATTTATTATGAAATAGTTGAGCAAAATTATAAAAAAAACTTCATTTTTATTGTATACCTACCTATTGTTTTTTTGGTTATAGTATTATATTTACATCATTAAACCTTAATATGGAAGAAAAACAGCCTTCATTATTGCATAAAATATCAAGAATTATATCCGATTTTTTCAATCCTCTGCTCTCTCTGTTTATATTTTTCGTTTACATGAGTTTTCTGAAATACTCTCTGAAAGAAGCCATTACCTCATTTCTTCCTATATTAATAATAGTAATTGCTCCTGTCATTATCTGGCTGGTCTGGAATGTAAAAACAGGAAGATATACCAATATGGATGTATCCAACAGGGTACAGCGAAAAACTTTATATATTTTTATTGCAGCTTCTGTAATATCTTATATCGGCTTTAATTATTTCAGAAACGGACAGATCGATTTTGTAATGCTCTTTATTCTGATATTGCTTTTTGCATTGCAGATCAGCAATTATTTCATTAAAAGTTCGATGCATACTGCATTTAATATATTTGTAGCTGCTTTATTTTTTGCGCTGAATACCACAATGGGAATCATCTGGTTAGGCATTGCGATACTCGTAGGAATTACAAGAATTATCCTAAAACGACATACCCCAAAAGAGGTGTTCATGGGAGCCGGAATTGCTTTTATAGTATCTTTTCTTTACCTTTATTGCAATATTCAGTTTCAACATTAAGAATTTATATGAAAATCAATCATCTTACATCTGCGGAAGAAAATTTAATGAAGCTGTTCTGGAAGCTGGAATCATTTTATTTAAAGGATATTATGGAACAGCACCCTGAACCCAAACCCCATCAGAATACCGTTTCCACTTACCTTAAAATACTGGTTGAAAAAGGATATCTTTCTACGGAAAAGGAAGGAAGGATCTTTAAATACTCCGTGATTGTACCTTTGGAAGAATACCGGAAATTTTTATTAAAAGAACTTTCACAGCATTTTTTTGACAATTCGGGTAAGGAAATTTTAAATCTTCTGCTTCAGGAAAAATTAATTTCTCAGGAAGATCTGAAGGAACTTAATCCTGCAATAGAGATAAAACCTCTGAAAGTAAAAGAAGAATTTGAGTATGCCAATGAAATTCTGAATCCTAAAAAGGAGAAAAAGAAAAACAAGGATAAGGAAAAAGACAAAGACAGGAAAAAGAAAAAAAAGAAGGAAAAAGAATAATTCCTTTAAAAAAGATCATAAAAAAAGCGGTTCCAAAAGAACCGCTTATATTTTTTACCAACGTTTTCCACCGCCGTTTCCGCCGCGATCTCCTCCACCGTAGCCACCGCCACCGCTTCTGTTACCGCCACCGTAGCCACCGCCACCTCTGTTGTTACCTCCGTAACCGCCACCTCTGTTACCTCCACCATTGTTGCTGAAAGTTCTTCTTGGCTTTTCTTCTCTTGGTTTAGCTTCCGAAACGTTAAGTTCTTTTCCGTTGAATTCTTTCTGATTAAGAGCTTCAATAGCCTGTTGTCCTTCTGCGTCCTCCATTTCGACAAATCCGAAACCTCTAGAACGACCAGTTTCTTTATCTGTAATGATTTTTACAGAAGAAACTTCTCCAAATTCTGAAAATAAATCCTGCAACTCATAATCTTTAGTTGCGTAGTTGATGTTTGAAACAAAAATGTTCATCTTGATTAATAAAATTAAAATAAGTTAAAAATGATTTGGTTTATAAAAGAAAAACAACATAAAGAATGAACAAATATTGATTCCAGATATAATACAGGTGCAAGATACGATTATTAATTTCATATCAAAGCTTTTTTTGAAATTATTTCAATAAATTTTTCAATCAAAATATTATTTCGTTAAAAAGTATTAATTTATCATGAAATATTTATGAATAATCATTAAAAAGAGTGACATCTACAAAATAACGGAACACCGTGACCTCCTACTTTGGATAAATTTAAATCCAAAACATGAATCTCAAAAGTAAAAACCATACGCTCCAAAAGAAATAATTGAGAATATAAATATTTCTTTTCGGATTACTGAATCTAAATCTTTTGACAAAGCCGGTTATAAAAGCTAAATTTGTGCAGTAAAATTTCAGATATGAACTATCACACAAGAAAATGGGTAAAACCAGAAGACCTTAATCCCAATCAGTCTCTTTTCGGAGGAAGGCTGTTGCAGTGGATCGATGAAGAAGCTGCATTGTATGCAGTTATTCAGCTTGAAAATAAAAAAGTAGTCACCAAATTTATCTCAGAAATCAATTTCGTAAGCTCCGCAAAACAGGGTGATATCATTGAAATCGGGATCGAAGTTTCGGCGTTCGGCTCAACTTCTCTTACTTTAAGATGTGAAGTGCGAAACAAAATGACCCATCAAACCATCATCACCGTCGACAAAATCGTTATGGTAAATCTCGACGAAAACGGAAATCCTGCTCCTCACGGAAAAACGAAAGTGGAATTTGTGAAAGACAGATTGAACAACCAGAGCTCCTTATGAAAATTTTCATAAAAAATATGGTCTGCGGCAGATGTATTTCTGCTGTGGAAGCTATATTTGCTGAAGCAGGTATTCCTTTAAAATCAATCACTCTCGGAGAAGTGGAAACCCAGCAAGACATTTCAGTTCATGATATGGAAAAACTGGAAAATCTTCTCCTAAAAACAGGCTTTGAAAGAATAAAAGATTCTGCCCATCAGTTAATTGAGAAAATTAAAAATTTAATTATTGTAAAAATCAGCGAACTGGATATCGCTGAAAGTTTTCTTTTGTCTGAATTTTTAACCCACAAACTGCATAAAGAGTACAGTTCTCTTTCAAAAATCTTCTCTCAGAACGAAAACATCACGCTTGAACAGTTTTTCATTCTTCAAAAAATTGAAAAAGTAAAAGAACTTCTTTTATATAATGAATTTACTTTAACAGAAATCGCGGGAAAACTCGGCTATAAAAGTGTTCAGCACTTATCTTCCCAGTTCCGAAACAGCACCGGCTTCACTCCTACTGAATTTAAAAAACTGAAAATTCACAACAGAAAACCGTTGGACCAAATTTAATTGGTTGGAGAGTATTAGAGTTTGAGAGCTTTTTGGGTTTAAAATCGCGCAGATCTATCAGGTTAAGCAGATGTTTGTGTAAATTTCTCTTGTATTTAAATTAAAAAAGAAACTGCGTAATCTGCCAAATCTGCGATAGAAATTAAAAAACACACTCTTACCCTAAAACTCCAATACCCTAAAACACAAAACCCTCCCATTCATAAGACAGAATTCTGTAAACATTATCCTTAAAATTATAACAGGCTTCCGATTGCTTTTTAGAAATTTGTACCATAAATCAGAAGGATCATGGAAAAGCAATATAAAATTCTCGGAATGACCTGTTCCGGATGTCAGAAAAAGATTTCTGAAAAACTGAACAGTTTAGAAAATATAAAAGCTGATATAAATCTCGAAAATAATACAGCAACCATTATCTCCGACAAAAAATTTGAAATCAATACTTTAAATAAAGCACTCGAAGAAATCGGCAACTACAAACTGGAAGATCCGGACAATCCTGAAAAAACCTTCATTAAACCACAGGACAGAGTTTCTCCGTCTTCGGTTTACTATTGTCCGATGGAATGTGAAGGAGAAAAAGTCTACTTTCAACAGGGAAAAAGATGTCCGACTTGCAATATGTATCTGGTTCCCATTGAGGAAAAACATGCCAAAGATCCTAATTTTAAACCTATTTATTCCCAAACAAATCTGCCTGAAAATTTCAAAGACAATATCGGAAAATATTATTGCCCGATGTTCTGCGAAAGCGATAAAATTTATCCTGAAAAAGGAGACTGCTCTATTTGCAATATGCATCTGGAAGAAATCACGGAAGATTTAGTTAAAAATTCCACTTCAA
The DNA here is from genome assembly GCF_003094695.1 of Chryseobacterium sp. HMWF035. Classification (NCBI taxonomy): domain Bacteria; kingdom Pseudomonadati; phylum Bacteroidota; class Flavobacteriia; order Flavobacteriales; family Weeksellaceae; genus Chryseobacterium; species Chryseobacterium sp. HMWF035. The sequence goes on from NZ_QEHP01000024.1 coordinate 10,490, forward strand.
ATTCGCATCAACATTCTCACGATCACATCCATCATCATGAAGTTCCAAAAGTAACCGATGAAATGGCTGGAAAATACTATTGTCCGATGTATTGCGAAGGCGATAAAGTCTACGACAGCAATGTCGGATGTCCTGTTTGCGGAATGGATCTCGTAAAATATCCTGAGAAAAAAGTGGTAAAATACACCTGTCCGATGCACCCCGAAGTTATTCGTGATGAGCCGGGAGATTGTCCGATCTGCGGAATGGACCTCGTAAGAATGCCCGACAAAAACGAGGAAGAAGATGAAGCCTACAATATATTAAAAAAGAAATTCATCATTTCACTGGCTTTTACCATTCCTGTTTTCATTCTTTCGATGGGCGGAATGTTTTTTGATTTTCCTTTTTCCCATCAAATTCAGGGAATTTTTGAATTGATTTTAACGCTTCCTGTCATATTGTATTCAGGATGGTTTTTAATGAAAAGAGGATTTGTTTCTTTCAAAACAGGGAACTTAAATATGTTCAGCCTGATTGTTCTGGGAGTTACAGCCGCATTTATTTTCAGTATTGTCGCCCTAATTTTTCCTGATATAATTCCGCATGAAATTCGTGGCAGCCATCATGAAACTCCATTATATTTCGAAGCGGTCTGTGTTATTTTAACGCTGGTTATTTTGGGACAGTTAATGGAAGCTGCGGCGCACAAAAAAACAGGAAACGCCATCCGGGAACTGATGAATTTATCTCCCGATGAAGCCAATCTTATCGTTAACGGAGAAGAGAAAAAAGTACTGCTTTCACAGGTTAAAACCGGCGATTTATTAAAAGTAAAACCGGGGGAGAAAATTCCGGTGGACGGAAAAATAACGGAAGGAAGTTCTGTAGTCGATGAAAGCATGATTACCGGAGAGCCGATTCCTGTTGAGAAAAATGTTCATGATAAAGTTTCTTCCGGAACCATCAACGGAAATCATGTTTTCATCATGAAAGCGGAAAAAGTAGGCGATGAAACCCTGCTTTCCCAAATTATTAAAATGGTGAACGAAGCGAGCCGAAGTAAAGCCCCGATTCAGAAACTTACGGATAAAGTTTCTAAAATATTTGTTCCTACTGTCATTTTAATAGCCGTTTTAACCTTTATTCTGTGGCAGATTTTCGGTCCGGAAGGTCAGAAAACCCTGTTTGCTTTTGTCAATGCGGTCGCTGTTTTAATTGTAGCCTGTCCTTGCGCTTTAGGTTTGGCAACGCCAATGTCTCTGATGGTGGGAATCGGGAAAGGTGCAAAAAACGGAATTTTAATTAAAAACACAGAAGCTCTTGAACAGATGAACAAAGTAAACGTTCTCATTACCGATAAAACAGGAACTTTAACAGAAGGAAAACCATCCGTAGAACATATTGAAACAATCAACAATGATCAAAATTCAATTCTGAAAATAGCCTATTCATTAAATCAGAATTCGGAACATCCGCTTTCAAATGCAGTGATTAAAAAGGCAAAAGCTGAAAGTATAACTCCTGAAAAAGTAGAACAATTTGAAAATATTTCCGGAAAAGGAATCAAAGGAAACATCAACGGAAAAACAATTTTCCTTGGAAACGAAGGTCTTTTAACCTCACATCAGATTTTTATTCCTCAAAATATAAAACAAAAGGCAGAAGAAATCCAGGCGAAAGCACATACCATTTCTTATGTCGCTCAGGAAAACGAAGTTTTAGGATTTATCAGTTTTACCGATAAAATTAAAGAAAGTTCTAAAAAAGCGGTTCAGCAGTTATTGAGTGAGGGAATTGACATTATCATGATGACCGGGGACAACGAAAACACTGCAAAAGCCGTTGCAGAGGAATTGGGAATCAGACATTTTAAAGCGAATTGTCTTCCTGAAGATAAATTAAACGAAGTAAAAAAACTTCAGAAACAAGGGAAAATTGTTGCAATGACCGGCGACGGAATCAACGACTCTCCCGCTTTAGCTCAGGCAAATATCGGAATCGCGATGGGAACAGGAACCGATGTTGCCATCGAAAGTGCAGAAATTACTTTGCTGAAAGGTGATATTTTAGGCGTTGCAAAAGCCAGACTGTTAAGTGAAAAACTACTGAAAAATATTAAGGAAAATCTGTTTTTTGCTTTTATATACAATATTTTGGGAGTTCCCGTTGCGGCAGGATTATTGTATCCGTTTTTTGGAATTTTGTTATCTCCAATGATTGCGGCAGCGGCGATGAGTTTTAGTTCTCTTTCTGTAATTTTAAACTCTTTGCGACTGAATTCGGTGGATCTGGATATTGAGTAAATTTTTCTCGCAGATTTGGAGACTAAAGTCACTGATTATCAACAAAAAAAAGATCACAATAGCTTTTAAAAATCTTTGATTTTTATTCTTTTGAGAACTTTAAAAATTTTGATAATCGCTGTATGAATGTCTTTTGCAACTTTTGCGGTTAATTCTGAATTTGTTTAAAACAGGCTTATTAATAAACGTAAATAATAACAGTACAATTATCTCCTAAATCTGCGAAAGCAAAAAGTAACAATATGAAAAAAGAAAATCTATACATCGGCTGTTCGGGATTCTACAATAATGACTGGAAAGGATCATTGTATCCTGAAGACGCGAAAAGTAAAGATTTTCTTACGTTGTATTCAGCGGAATTTAACTGTGTGGAAATCAATTCTACTTTTTACAGAAAACCTACTGCAAAAACGTTGTTGAAATGGTATGATGAAACGCCCGATGATTTTAAATTTTTCATTAAAATTCCGAAAATAATTTCGCATGAAAAGCGACTGAAAGGCTGTAAAGAAGAGATTGCGGAATTCTGTCATCATATTGAATCTCATTTGAAGGAAAAACTGTCCGGATTTTTGTACCAGTTTCCTCCATCTTTTAAAAATACTCAGGAAAATATTGATTTAATCCTTAACAATCTTGATTTTAGTTATCTGAATGTCATTGAATTCCGTCACGAATCGTGGTGGAATCAAGAAGTGTTTAGAATTTTGCAGGAAAATAAAGTCATTTTTTCAGGTGTCAGTTTCCCCGGAAATCTACCGGAAGATGTCATCATTAACAATTCTGAAGTTTTATATTATCGGCTTCACGGAAAACCTGTGCTTTACAAATCTGAATACAGCAATGAATTTATTGAAAATTTAGCTGAAAAGATTAAAAATTCACAACATAAATCTTTTATCTTTTTCAATAACACCTGGGGAAATGCCGCCATTAAAAATTCGCTGTATTTAAAGAAAATTCTGGAGTAAAAATATTTTATTAAAATAAACTTAAAAAGTCAAAAATAAGTGAAATTTGGCGTAATTTTTGTTAAGAATAATTTGAAAAAATTAACAATTTTTAACAACAAAATTCCATTAAATTTTATGACAAAAACTTTTGCGGAAAAGTCTAGAAACAAGACTTTTCTTGGGATGCTTGCATTGGTGAGTGCAACTTCAATCTTATTCAACAGCTGTAATCAAAAAAAAGACAAGAAAGAATCTGAAAAACGGATTCCGAAAGACCATCCCGTCGCAAAAATTGTCCCCAAACTTGATGATGAAAATGTTTCCACAGATAAAAGAGTAATTTATCTGACCTTCGATGACGGTCCGAATCGCGGAACCGAAAATCTCCTGAAAATTTTACACAAAAGGAATATCTGCGCCACCGCATTTCTTGTAGGCAAACACGCTTACGGAAGCAAAAAGCAGCAGGAAGATCTGGAACTGTTAAGAAAAGATCATTTAATAGAACTTGCAAATCACAGTTTCACGCACGCGCACAACAAGTACACCGATTTTTACAAAAATCCGGCGGGTGTTGTTGAAGATTTCAATGCAGCAAAAGACAGCCTGAAACTGTATGATAAAATTGCGAGAACACCCGGAAGAAATATCTGGAGACTGAATAACATTACCGTAACCGATCTTAAAAGTTCAACGGAAGCCGCAGATAAGCTAAAACAGGCAGGTTACAAAGTAATCGGTTGGGATCTTGAGTGGAAACCGACCAATAAAATGGCATTAAAGGGAAAACATGAAGAAATGCTGAAAAAAGTGGACAGTATTTTCTTTAATGACCTTGAAAAAACTTCAAGACATCTGGTTTTTCTTACGCATGACCAGTATTTAACCGATGCAGATTCCATAAATGAACTCGATCTTTTTATTGAAAAACTTCAGAAAAGCAACCGTTTTGTTTTCAGAAAAATCTCGGAATATCCTAAAATTAATGAGGTTTTGAATTAAATTTAATCATCCTTGTCCGATAAACATTGAAACACAATTATAAGGTCGCTCCTCCGGAGCTTCCATTCTAAGAATAACTATTTTCTATGAACAGCTTGCTCCTAATGGAGCTGCATTTATCCCATCGGGATTTACTGTTAGTAGAAAAAAAGACGCCATCAAAAAAGCTCCAGAGGAGCGAACTGTCGATTTGTGCAATAAACATTGAGCTCATAAATTTGTTTATATGTTTTATCGGACAACATTGAAATTTAATATATTGTATGTCTGTCATTCTGATCGAAACGAAGTGGAGTGAAGAATCTTTAACAATAAAACTTAGATTCTTCCTTCATCAGAATGACAGACATTCTGTTTTAGACTAAAAAGAATCTCACGTCTAAAAATTTCAATATTCATTAGCTTTTCGTCTTTAAAATTCGGAAATTTGCCATTATGAGTATTCAGGAAAATTACAATCATATTAAAAGCCAGCTTCCTTCTGATGTACAGTTGGTTGCTGTTTCAAAAACACATCCTGTTTCTGCGATTCAGGAAGTTTATGATCTTGGACAGAGAGTTTTTGGTGAAAATAAAGTTCAGGAAGTATCAGAAAAATATCCGCTCCTTCCCAAAGATATTCAATGGCATCTGATTGGGCATCTTCAGACGAATAAAGTAAAATATATCGCTGAATTTGTGGATACGATCCAAAGCGTAGATTCTGAAAAGCTGATCCGTGAGATCAACAAAGAAGCAGCAAAGCACAACCGAACCATCAAAGTGTTGCTTCAGGTGAAAATTGCGGAGGAAGAAAGTAAATTCGGACTGGAAACCCATGAAGCCAAAGATTTGTTTGAACAGTATCTCAGCGGAGAATTTCAGAATATCGAAATTACCGGATTGATGGGAATGGCAACTTTCACGGACGATAAAGATCAGGTAAAGAAGGAATTTTTAAACCTGAAAAATCTTTTTGATGAATTAAATCAATTAAAAAAGCTCGAAACATTATCAATGGGAATGAGTGACGATTTTCCGATTGCCATTGAATGCGGTGCCAATTCCGTAAGAGTGGGATCGGCGATTTTCGGGAGAAGAGATTATTCTCAATAAATATTTTAAAGCCCATATACTGTAGAGGGACTATTTATATAATAAACTAAACCATGACAGACGAACAAAAAGAAAAACTCGAGAGAATTTTTGAAATTATAAAAGACCAACTCGAACCAGAAACAGAATATTATAGTTATCAGACTTACAGATCCAGACAATCATTTTATAAAGTTACGGAAGGACGAAGAGATGATAATGTACCGAAAGTTATTCATTGGAAAAACAACAGAGAAAATCTTGAAGGAACCGATTTTAATATTTTAGAAGTACTTTATGACTTTAATCGAAATTCTGAGTATGACAAAATAACTTTTTTCACCTTATCTAAAGAAAAGGGCTTTACTAATAAAACTGTTGACGCAAAACTGATTATTGAACTCATGAAACTTGCACTTTTCAGTGACATTAAGTCGGGTTCAAGCAGAAGAGAAGAAAGTGTAATAAAGATTATTCCAAGTAAAAATTCTGACAGACTGAACTTAGACATTTTCACAAAAATTCATGATGCAGACGGTGGAATCAGAGAATCTGATTTTGCTGAAGTTGAAAAATACGTGGACTGTCTTTATCATAGGTTGGATCAAAAACTGGAAGTAATCTACACTTCGGCTTCAGAAAATGCTATTGAGATCCTTACAGTTCCTGAAATCTCGGGATTGACTTCATTATACGTACCTGTTGAAGATTTATCGCTCGAAGCATCGGAAACTGAAAAAGTATACGAATTTCTGGAATCCTGGAGTGATGCAAAAATTGCAAAAGCTCTTGAGGTAATCAATACAAATCCAGTTCTTAAAGCCAATGTTGAAAAAAGATATCTTAAATTTATTAGATCTCGCGTTGGAAATGATGCGGGACTCGACGCTTTTGTTAAAGCTGGGCTTACCCGTAAAGAATTTAACCTGCTTAACGGAAAAGATTTTGATAAGAACTTCATCTCGTTCTCTTATTTTCAGGAGGAAGAATGCCAGCTTGTTGTTAACTTCATCGGAAGTCTTGTGATGAATTATCTGGATATTGATCAGTTCAAAAAAGAAGCTCAAGCTGCCGAAACAGAAGAAGATCTGTTAAAAATTTATTCCTACGCTGCGGATATTGTAAAAAAAGGAATTCTGGAAGAAGCAAAGACAAATCCTGATGGCTGGTTCAGTAAATTAAGTATAAAATTTGCTAATCTTAAAGTACATGATGTACTTTTTGAAAAAACAGATTTTACAATTCCTAATCTGAACTGTTTAAAAGCTTTTATTTTCTATTTGGGAATTAATACTCACAGATCTGTATATCTGGATATTTTTCAGTCCACCTGTAAAGAGCTTACAGAATTTTTCTGGCTTCTTCCTAGTGTACCGCAATCGTCTTGGGGAGATACCGAACTGAAGTTGCCGGAATATCCATTGAAATTTTCACGTACCGCTATTTACAGACTTGGTGACGGTAAGCGCTGGAGAAACAAAAGTTTTCCTGAAAAATCGTCAAAATAAACTTTTACACAATACAGTTCAAAACAAGCAAAAAGATATGAGCAAAGCACAAAAATGGGCAGAATCTTATTTCCAACGTTTAGAAAAAATTATTGAAGAATTAAAAGAGCATTCATTAATCAATCATCTTAATTATTTTCAATTTACAGGTGTATCCGATGAGGAGATTGTAAAAATAGAATCGCAAATCATAGAGCTTCTAAAATTAAATGCGGAAGATTATGGAACAACCCCACCTTCATCATTTGAATTTGATGAATACATGAAAGCGTTTTACAGAATGAGTAACGGGCTACACATTTCCTGGGATTCTCATATTCTGGAATCATCATTAACCACTAATGAAATACTTACATCTGCACCAAAAGAGAAATTGACTGTTGCTAAAGATGAATTATTACAGGCAGAAGGCTTCCTATCTTTACTTCCTTTAAATTCTTTAGCTTCTTATAATGATGTAAATATTTACAGTGATCCGACAGATTCACGTTTCGGACAGGAAATAAGAAACAAAGGTGGTCATTTTACTTATCTGGACTTTTATTATTTTTACAATGATACCTGTATCGTTCTGAATGATAAGGATGATTCGGGTTTATTATACCATGGAGATGACTATAGTGCTCATTATAATCCTAACAACGTATCCGATTTTGTGATTTATATGGAGTATCTTTTGGCAGCGCGCTTTTCAATCTTTTTGCGTCATATGGCTTTTCTCGACATTAATATCATTAAAGAAATGCGTACTAATCATTATGAAAATCTTATTAACAAGATTCATTCTGAAAATAAATACACAAGCATTGATAACATTTTGAAATATCATATGCTTAATGAGCAAATGCTTGAGAGCTATGGAGATCTAAATTATTTACAATCAAAACCAGAAGAAGTTTACAATAAAATTGAAGAACTTTTGGGCTTAGTGTTAGAAGATGAATTATGAATTATAAATTACAAAACATAAGTAACAAATAATAAAAAAGAAAATATCTTTTAAATTAGGTACATTAAATAATAGTTTTCAATGTTTTAAATTGTAAGATATATTCCAACTAAACGATTAGGTATAGTTTTTGCTAATAATTCAATCAAAAAAATCTAAATTTGCAACTATGCAAAAAATCCTTATTGTAGAAGACGAAAAAGCAATCTCAGGAGTACTCCACAGTATTCTTTCTGACGAACTAACCGACTATGAATTTGTAATTGCCGAAGACGGGCTTGAAGGCTATAAACAGGTAGAAAAAGAAGATTTCGCACTGATTATTTCTGATATCAAGATGCCAAAACTTTCAGGAACTGAACTTTTAAAGCAAAGTTTAGCGCTGAAACCAGAATCTACCTTCATCATGATTTCAGGACACGCAGACATCGATTCTGCGGTTTCATGCCTTAGAGACGGTGCTTATGATTTTATTTCCAAGCCAATCGACATCAACAGACTGATTACCAGCGTTAAAAATGCTTTAGCTAAAGAAACGCTGAAAAAAGAAAATAAAAATCTTCAGACAGAAAATAAAACACTAAAGAAAAAGGTAAGCAAAAAATACCAGATGATCGGCGAATCCGCAGGTTTGAAGAAAATTCAGGATATGATCGGAAAAGTTGCTGTTTCTGATGCAAGGGTTTTGATCACGGGACCAAACGGAGCCGGAAAAGAATTGGTTGCTCATGCCATTCATAACCAAAGTGACAGAGCAAGAGGTCCGATGATAGAGGTAAACTGTGCTGCGATTCCTTCTGAATTGATTGAATCTGAATTATTCGGTCACGTAAAAGGGTCTTTTACAGGGGCGATTAAAGATAAGCAGGGAAAATTTGAGCAGGCAAACGGAGGAACTATTTTTCTTGACGAGATCGGAGATATGAGCTTAATTGCTCAGGCAAAAGTGTTAAGAGCATTACAGGAAAGCAAAGTTTCGCCTGTAGGAAGCGATAAGGAGATTAAGGTGGATGTAAGAGTTCTTGCAGCAACCAACAAAAATATGCAGAAGGAAATTGAAGCAGGAAGATTCAGAGAAGATCTTTATCACAGACTTTCTGTGATTGAAATCTATGTTCCGCCATTGGATGAAAGAAAAGAAGACATCAGATTACTGGTTGAGCATTTTTCCGGAATGATTGCTGATGAACATGGTACTGCTGTAAAAAAATTCGATGATAAGGCGATTGATGCTTTAAAAGCGCTTTCATGGACAGGAAATATTAGAGAATTGAGAAACGTTGTAGAAAGACTGATTATTTTAGGAGGAAACACGGTTTCTGCCGAAGACGTTGCAAGTTTTGTAAGGAAATAATGTAATTATTACTTTAAATAAATTATGAAAATTGCAGTATCATTTGTTACTGCAATTTTTTTTGAATAAAAACTAAACAATTATGAACTTTTTAAATAAAAACTATACGAAAGAATGTCTTACTCTGGCTCTTCCTGTGATGTTGACACAGGTCGGGCAGGTTTCGGTGAATCTTTTTGATAATATTATTGTAGGAAATCTTCTGGGAGCAGATGCTCTGGCTTCAGTTTCATTGGGAAATGCTGTGTTTTTCTCGATGTTTGTATTGGCTTTGGGATTTTCTTTTGCCATTCCGCCTTTGGTTTCGGAAGCGCATTCGAAGCATGACCACAAAACGATCAATTCCGTTTTCAGTCATGGTTTTGTGATTAATATGACGGTGGGGATTTTGCTGATGGCAATTTTACTTCTGGGAATGCCGCTGCTTTACAAATCCGGACAGCCGGAGAAGATCATTCCGGATACGGTTGATTTTTTAACGATTATGGCGATCAGCATTGTTCCGTTTATGGCTTTTCAGACACTGAGAGAAGTTTCGGAAGGGCTTTCTTACACCATTGGAGTTACTAAAGCGACCATTATTGCCAATGTCATTAATATTGTTTTAAATTATGTTTTCATTAAAGGTCTTTGGATTTTTCCTGAAATGGGGGTAAAAGGTTCTGCCCTTGCAAGTTTAATCGCCAGAATTTTTATGGTGGTTTTTCTGTATTTTGTGCTTTCGAATGAGAAAAAAACGAGACAGTACATCAAAGATTTTTCGTTAAAAGTTGAAGTTTTTTCAAAGAAAATGTTTGGAAAGATGATCAGACTCGGTTTTCCGACGGCTTTACAGATGTTCTTTGAAGTAACTGCTTTTGCGGGAGCAGCTTTTATCTGCGGGTTAATTTCGGCACACGATATTGCTTCTCATCAGATTGCCTTAAGTATGGCTTCTTTTACTTTTAATTTATGCATCGGATTCAGTGTGGCTTCAACGGTGATGATCGGGAGAAAATTGGGCGAACAGAATTTTGTTGAATTAAGAAAGGTAGGAATCAACAATCTGAAAATTGCGTTTATTTTTATGTGCATCTGCGGAATTGTCTTCATTTTGGGACGAAATATTCTTCCGACATTTTTCACCAAAAAAGAAGAGATTGAAGTCATTGCTTTAGCTTCCAAATTAATGATAATTGCTGCGTTGTTCCAGCTTTCAGACGGAATTCAGGTAACAGCTTTAGGAATGCTGAGAGGGTTGCAGGATGTGAAAATTCCTTCTATTTACACGTTTATTGCATATTGGGTAATCACAATTCCTTTAGGATATTTCCTTTGTGTAACCATGAAAATGGGTGCTTTCGGAATGTGGATCGCTTTAGGATTGGGATTAACGGTTTCCGCTGTAATGCTGGTCAAACGATTCATGAATATGTCTGCAAAGAGAATTAAGCAGAATCTGTAATAGGAAAGCGGTCTTTTGGGATCGCTTTTTTATTTAAATTTGTTTTTAAGAATATTATTTTAAATGGAATTGACAAACCGCGACCTGAGAAGACATTTATTATTTTTTGATCCTGCTTTTTCAAGACTGGAAAATATTCTTGAAGGCTTAGATAATGGCATTAAATATCTTTATAATTCTGAGCTATGTATTGATTGGTACGGTACAATGGATGAAAAACATGAATGTGAAACTATTTACAGATTGGCTATTCTGGCTTTTGAAACTTATATTACTTCAAGCGCTGTTTCCTTGTGTAAGGAGAATGAAAATCCTCAGCAGTTTTACGACCTTTCATCAGAAATTATTTTAATTTCAGCTCTCGCAAATTATCTTACTTCTACAACAAAAAATTATGATACCATTTTTGAGAAATATTCTTTAGAAATTAATAATTATCCTCTTTACAATGGAATCAAGATTTTAAATAACGAAAGAGATTTACTTCAGATTGGTAAAATTTTGAAATCGTGGAGAAACCAAATTGTATATATTCAATATCCTAGCCCCGATTGAACGGCATGTCTGAGCTCTTTTGAGGTTTCGGCGGCAGCTTCGCTGCCGCCGAAATCTCAAAAAGCGAGTAGTGAAAGCGGGGAAAAGCTCCTAAAAAATTGAGCTTTTTTGCTTCGAATGACAAACTACCCTACTCTTTTTCCCAAAATCACCAAAGTTCTTTCAACGCCGTCCAAAACGGCAACATTCGGAAAAACACCCCAATCTTCAAAACCAAAGTGTCGGAATAATTTCAGGCTGGGTTCATTATGTAAAAAGATGAATCCCAATAATGTTTTTACTTCAAATTTTGGTGCGTTATCAATGCAGTATTGCAATACTTTTTTTCCGTAGCCTTTTCCGCGCGAGCTTTCGTCCATGTAAATGCTGAGTTCCACCGTTCCGTTGTATGCCGGTCTTCCGTAAAATGATGAAAAACTAACCCAGCCTAAAACTTCATTCTGTTCATTTTCAATGACCCAGAGTGGTCTTTTTTCAGGATTGTGGTCATGAAACCATTCGATTCTGCTTTCTACAGAAATATTTTCCGTATCGGCGGTTACCATTCTCGAAGGAATGGTTGAGTTGTAAATTTCTACAATTTTGGGTAAATCTTTCAGTTCAGCATTCCTGAATTTCAGTTCTTCCATTGATTTCAGCATATTTCTGCAAAGATAAAAGAAGCGTTTAAATCTGTTGAATTTATTCTTCAGAATTATTCTCCTGAAGCTCTTCCAAAGCCCGGTTCAGACTTTCCACGGTAGTTCCGAGATAGGTTGCCATATCTTCTTTTGAAATTTCCATTTCTCTGGATTTCACTTCCAAAAGTTGTGAAAGTGTATGCTCTGTCTTGTGAAGCTGCTGATAAGAAGCGCGGCTTGAAGTATTGAAAATACGCTCTGCAAAAACATCCAACAATAAATTATTGAGGGTAAGATCTTTTTCGATCAATGCCTGAAAATAGGGAATCGACATCGAATAAACGGTAACTTCCGTAATCGCTTCAATACTGCAGATGCAGGGAACATTTTTAATGACTTCGATTTCACCGATGATCTCTCCTTTTCCCATAAATTCAACAATATATTCTTTTCCGTTTTCTTCCACGAAATAGCATTTGGTAATGCCGCTTTTAACAAGCATGATCTTTGTGGAGATCTGATTTTGAATTAATATTTTATCGCCTTTTTCAAAAGATTCTAAAACAATATTTCCTTTATGTTCTTCACTGCTGTACAGTCCTTCAAGGTAGTCTAAAAATGTCTGATTAGTTCTTAACATATCTTTTCGGAATCAATGTCCCCTGTTTTTTTATTTTTTACTGAATTTTGCGGGCTGAAAATTACAAAAACTAAAGTAAACAGAATATGAATAATGTAAGTAATCAAATTGTTTTTTGATGTTCCGGTAAAGTCTTCCTGAATCTAATTGTCTGTAATTTTTAGCATTATTTTTCTTAACATATTCTTCTCCGATTGATTTTAACTGAATATCTGTTTTAATAGACTTTGAAACTAAATCTGCATTATCAGCGAGAAATAAATCTAATACAAAATGGGAACAGCTTTTTAAAACAAATTCTACATGATTTTCTGAAAATTCATCAGTTCTAAATTATCTTTCCAACCACCAGATTCCATCATAGAAATGATAATCATCTTTTTAAACTCTTCAAATTGTGTTGTTTCACCTTTTACAACAGCATTTTTCCACGGACTCTTATGCTCCGGAATGAAATACTGCACCGCAAATACTTCATAAGATCCTGATTGAAAACCTATAATTTCGATGTGGTGCTTATCCTCTTCATCATTACTGAATAAAAGCAAATGTGCATGTGAAGTCAAACCATAAATGAAGGTATCTTTAAAAGTATCATTCATAAAATCCAAAATTTTAAGCATCGGAATTCCTGCATTTCCAAATGTATCACTTGGTTTGGGTAGAAATTCTCTATAAAAATCCTGAAGCGACTGTTGATTTTGTTCTGAACGTCTTAAGATTGGCATTTGAATTTTTTGACAAAGAAAATAAAAACCCGTCCAAAATTGAACGAGTTTTTATGTAAATTATTATTTTTTCAAACATTTCTCCAGAAACTGATCCTGTTCCCAAAGCAAATGAAGAATATTCTCTTTCGCTGCATATCCGTGAGCTTCTTTTGGCAGAAGAACCATTTTTACTGGTGCGCCAAGATTTTTAAGCGCCTGAAAATATCTTTCCGTCTGCAAAGTGAACGTTCCCGGATTGTTGTCTGCATCTCCATGAACCAATAACAGCGGTGTTTTCATCTTATCTGCATTCATGAAAGGTGACATGGTGTTATAGATTTCCGGAACATCCCAGTAATTTCTCTGTTCGCTCTGAAAACCAAAAGGCGTCAAAGTTCTGTTATAAGCTCCACTTCTCGCGATTCCGCATGCGAAAAGCTTGGAATGGGTTAAAAGATTTGCCGTCATAAAAGCCCCGTAAGAATGTCCTCCTACCGCAACTTTTTTCTTATCAATATAACCTAACTGATCTACCGCATTAATTGCTGCTTCTGCATTGGCTACCAATTGAGGAATAAATGTATCATTCGGTTCTGTTTTTCCTTCTCCGATGATCGGGAATGCGGCATCATCCAAAACGGCATATCCTTTCGTTGTCCAATACACGAAAGAACCGTAGTAAGGGAAAGTGAAATCGTTTGGATTCTGCGTATTCTGTCCTGCCGTGTTTTTATCTTTATATTCGGTAGGATAAGCCCAGATCAGCAACGGTAATTTTTCTGTTTTTGCCTTTCTGTCGTAGTTAGCAGGAAGATAAAGTGTTCCGGTAAGCGTAACGCCGTCATTTCTTTTATAGGTAATAACTTCTTTGTATACATCTTTAATGCTTTCAAAAGGATTCGCAAAATTGGTTACCGCTTCTGTTTTATTGGATTTAATGCTCTTCTTAAAATAATTCGGATATTGGCTGGAAGATTGCTGAATCGTAAGAACTTCTCCTTTGGCAGGATTTAAAATATCAATAATTTCTTCCTTGGCATTTTTAAGATTGGAAGTATACAGTCTTTTCTTTTTCATGGTTTTCACATCCATCTCATCGATGAAAGGATGCTGTCCGTCTTTTGTAAATCCGGCTCCGATGAGATAGGACTTTCCTCCTTTCATGTCGACAACGTATCTTCCGTACTGGTTTTTTGTGGTGTTGAAATTTCCCGGATCGCTGTACACATCCTGATAATTTCTGTCATCAATGACTTTGGACTCTCCGTTGTTCAGATCAACTAAGAAAGATTTTGTATTTCTTGTATCGTACCAACCTTCGGAAACAATGGCGTAATGATCATTGGTCCAGCTTACATCTTCGTATCTCTGTTTTGTCTTGAAGAATGATTTCGGTGCGTTGGTGAAAGGTGCTTCCCAGGTAAAAATCTCATCCCTGAATTCTGCATTTTTATACTGATCTCCTCCGTCCAGAGCTTCTGCATATACCAAAGTTGCAGGCATATCGCTTCTCCATCCCATATCTCTTTTTCCGGTTCTTACGGAAGAGAATCCTTTAGGCATAATTTCGTTCAGAGGTGTCTCGTTTACAACTTTTACTACATTTCCGTTCATGTCATACACCGTAGTGGTCATCGGAAATCTGCTTAGTGGAACAATGTAAGAAAACGGTTTTTTAATGGTTGTCGCCATCAGATAATTTCCGTCCGGCGAAAAGCTCAATCCGGAATACATATCCTGATCTTTTACTTTCTTTAAAGTTCCGTTCAGATCAACATTATATATTTCTGAAGCGGTTAAGACTTCAAAATTCTTTTCATCCTGCGGATTTTTCAGAAGATCCTGATACGTTCTGTTCTGCGAAACTTTTCCATCTGCCGTAGAAACAATGGGACCTGTCGGAAGATCTTTGCTCGAATCTATTAAAGCAGGTCTGTTTTGCGGAAGGGTTTTAATTAATAAATTCTGAGAATCTTTGTACCAGATGTAAGGACTTCCCAAATTTGCATTTAAATTGTCTGAAGTTATTTTCTTTGCGGTAGCAGTTTCAAGGTCTACAATCCAAAGCTCCACACCTTTATTGGTGGTATTGGTAAACGCCAGTTTTTTTTCGTCCGGAGAGAATGAAGTATTGGTGATTTTTGGATTGGAAGGTAAATTTTTAACCTGAACTTCCGTTTTATCGTTCATTTTTCTCACTTTCAGGTTATTGGCATACGTTGCTGAACTTGAAATATTGGTTACCGGATTTATTCTCAATCCTCCGAGCTTCATTTCCTGCTGACTTAAATCTTCCAGTGTTTTGTAAGTCGGACGGTAGGTAAAAACGATCCAGTCTTTTTTACTGTTCATCAAAACACTTGGAGGTCTTTCATAATCTGCCAATTTCAGGATTTCCGCAGATGGTTTTTGATACGTAATATTTTCCTGCGCTTCATAGAAATTGAGGAACGCAAGAAGGCATATGGTCAGTCTTATCTTCATAATAATTTCAATTTCCACGAAATTAATGAAAATTAGAGAATATACAATTCTATATTAAAACACTTTTATGGGATTTAACAAAATAATATTATCTTTAGTATTCATCAAATTCAGAATCATTATGAAAAATCTAAGAAAATTAGAGCGAAGAGAACTTCGCGCCATGAATGGCGGAAATGCACCGCAATGTCCTTCAGGATACAAACCCTGCATGAAAATCGATGAAACGAGTGAACTTCCTAAATGGAGCTGCATTCCGTCCAACCTTCCCTGCAACCCTTAAAAAAACAAAAAAGAGCGGTTGAAAACAACTGCTCTTTATAATTTATATTGTAAAATCATTACCAATCATTGGCTCTTTTCCTTTTCTCAATCATGTAATCGACAGAAAATTTTCCAGCTCCGAAAACCATCAGTAAAAGATAGACGGAAAGATAAATAAGGCTCATTTCCCGTTTTTCAAAAGGATCTGCTCCATGAACTACGAAACCCGCAATAATCATGGTAAACATCAGAAATCCTAATGAAATTCTTGAAAACAATCCTAAAATAAGGAGAATTGAACAGGCAAATTCTGCGAAAACCGTTAAACCTAAAGTGATCTGCGATCCTAATCCTAAAAAATCGAAAAAGTCTGACTTACCTTCTAAAAGCATCTGAAGCTTTGGAAAACCGTGAGAAAGCATGGCAAAGCCAATGAAAACACGCACGATAAGCAATGCAACATCTTTTAAAACAGAATCTGAATTTGTTGTGTTCGAATAGTTCATTAAAAGCAATTTACATTTAAAGATAGTGAAAATTCTTCTAATAGAACGGTTTTTAGATGGTTTTTAGTCTATCTGTATCCGAAATTTTTCAAATCTCTGTCGTTTTTTCTCCAGTCTTTTTTTACTTTAACAAAAAGGTTCAGGTGAATTTTTTTATTGAAGAATTTTTCAAGATCCAGTCTGGATTCTGTCCCTACTTTTTTGATCGCTTCTCCTTTGTGTCCGATGATAATTCCTTTCTGGGTATCTCTTTCCACGTAAATAATAGAATCGATGAAGATAATTCCTTCCTTTTCCTTGAACTGCTCCGTAACCACTTCCACAGAATATGGAATTTCTTTTTCGTAATTTAAGAGGATTTTCTCACGGATTGCTTCATTTACAAAGAATCTTTCAGGCTTGTCCGTATACTGATCTTTATCGTAATAAGGCGGATTTTCCGGCAGTAAAGATTTAAGTTTCGGTAAAATAATGTCTGTATTAAAAGCATTTAATGCAGAAATAGGCAGAATTTCCGCTTTCGGGATTCTTTCATGCCATGTTTCAACCAGTTTTTCAAGACCTTCCTGATTGGTCTGATCTACTTTATTCAGCAAAAGCAAAACAGGCACAGGAATTTTGTTCAGCTTATCAATCAGAAATTCCGAAGGTTCAGCTTTGTCGGTAACATCTACAATGAAAAGGAAAACATCGGCATCCTGCAAAGAATCCTTTACAAAATCCATCATTTTTTCCTGTAAACCGTATTTCGGATCCAGAACTCCGGGAGTATCTGAAAATACGATCTGTAAGTCTTCTTCATTATAAATTCCGAAAATTCTGTGGCGTGTTGTCTGAGCCTTTTGGGTTACAATCGCCAGTTTCTCCCCCATCAGTTGGTTCAACAAGGTAGATTTTCCGGCATTGGGCTTTCCAACTATATTTACAAATCCTGCTTTGTGCATAAAAATTATATTAGGATTTGCAAAGTTACTAAACTTAATCGGTCTTTGGAATTAATTGGAAACTTTTACCGACAAAAAAAGACTTTTCCGATCTGAAAAAGTCTTTGATTTTCTTGTAAAATTAAAATTTTGAGTCTTTAAAATTTTTAAATTCGGAATACCTGTAATCCGGACACGCCCCTGATTTTGAAGTGATGAATGCTCCTAAAGCAATTCCTTCCTTAATAATTTCTTCAGGCTCCTGATTCTGAATCCTTTTGGAAATAAAACCGGCAAGAAAAGCGTCACCGCTTCCTACTGTATCTGCAATGGTGATGGGAACGGCAGGAAAACTGTAATTTTGACTTCCCACAAAATAACCTGCGCCTTTGCTTCCTTTGGTTAAAATAATTTCATTAACCTTAAATTTTTTCTGAATGAATGAAACACTTTCTTCTTCACTTTTATATTCTTCCCCGATAAATTCAAGAATCTGCTTCATTTCCGCTTTGTTCATCTTTACAATATCGGCTTTATTCAACAATATTTTAATGAATTCAAAATCGATGAAAGGCGGTCTGAAATTTACATCAAAAATTTTCAGTTTTGCCAATTCAAGCAGTTGAAGCAAGGTTTCTCTGGTCTTTTCATTTCTGGCAGAAAGACTTCCGAAAACAAAAGCTTCCGCATTGGCAACCAAATCTTTGTGTTCAGGAAGAAAATCTATAAAATCCCACGCTACATTTTCAACGATTTCATAGCTCGCTTCATTGTGTTCATCAATTTTAGCGATCACCGTACTCGTAGGATGAACTTCATCTACCTGAATAAAATCTGTGGTAATTCCCCAGCTTTTAATTTTATCGATTAATTTTTCTCCCAGTTCATCACTGCCAATTTTGCTCAGCATTTTTACATCGATGCCCATTTTATGAACGTTATATGCCACATTAAAAGGTGCACCTCCTGCTCTGGAACCTTCCGGGAAAATATCCCACAAAACTTCACCGAAACATACAATATAAGGCTTTTTTTCTGTCGTCATTACCTCTTCTGTCATTATCATTTTTTATTATTTTACGGAGCTTCTTTCCATAAATTTAGCGTGAAAGGTTACTCTTTTTCCGTTTGTTGTGTAATTATTAATCTGATTGTCAAGAAGTTTTACAGATTCTTTTGCCATGTCATACAATGGCTGCTGTACAAATGAAACTTCCGTCGGAAAAAGATAATAAGCTTCGGTCTCGTCAAAGGCAACCAGTGAAACCTGTTCCGGAACACAGATGTTATGATCGATCAGATATCTAAGACCTGCAATTCCCAGTTTATTACTTGAAAAATAAATGGCTGTTTTTTTGGAAAGATCCAGATTTTCCTGCATATTCTGATGCACTTCTTTGGTAATATTATGAATTCCGATTAAAATTCTTTTCGCCGAAATATCCGACTCACCAATTCTCTTATCAAATCCATCCTGTCTGTCCAGCAAATGCGGAAGTTCCGTATCGTAGCCTACATAAATGATTTCGTCAAAGTCTTTTTTTACCAAATGATCGCAGATCTGTTCTGAAATTTCTGAATTGTTGATCATTACGCCCGGAAGACTTACATTTTTAAGATAGCGGTCGATGGTTACAATCGGATATTCTTCCTGAATGAGCTTATTGATGGCTTCATCCGAATCTACAACCGGAGCGATAATCATCCCGTCGACCTGCTGTTCTGAGAAAAGCTCCGTTAATTTTTTAAATTTTTCAGGATTTTCATCACAGCTTCCGATCAGAAGTGTATAACCCAGCTTCATGGCTTCATCTTCAATGTTTCTTGCAATGTTGGAGTAAAAATCGTTTGAAATATCTGCAACAATCAGCCCGATAAGCTTCGTTTTGTTCATTTTCAGACTTTTTGCAATTTTATTGGGCGTATAATTGATGCTTTTTGCCACATCCAGAATCCTTGTTTTTGTGGCTTCGCTAATTCTGCTTCCTTCTTTTTTGTTGAGAACATAGGAAACAGTAGCCACAGAAACTTCTGCAATTCTTGCTATGTCTTTAATAGAAGCTCTTTTCATAATTTCCTGACTTTGGTGCAAAAATATTTCATAAAAAATATAAAAAACAATAGACGATTTTTTTGGTCGTTTTGAAAATAATTGTAGATTGGCAATTTTTCAAAATCAAAATGAAACAAAATACAAATGCTTAAAAATCAATTAATTAAAAATAATTTTAAATTTAAATTGTTTGTATATTAATTCAATAGCAATCTTTATATACTTCCCGACTGTTGTTTTGGTTAAACG
>NZ_QEHP01000025.1:0-16777 GCF_003094695.1 Chryseobacterium sp. HMWF035
ATTTTTATTATTAGTAATTAATTATAATTAATTAGATTTTTTTTAAAAAAAATATTATTAATTAGATAAATACTAGTAATTATTTCATTTAAGAATTACATAAAATAAGGATGTTAGAATCAAATTAATACTAAATCTTAATTAACAAACTGCTTTTCTGAATAAGCAATATTATAATTTTATCACAATAAACTATTTTCCATATTTAAAGGTTGTTTAAAGTTTCCTGATTGGAATGCAGACAAAAGCCAGAAGGAGTAAATCTCTTCAGCTTTTTTTACTATATTTTATAAAATATTAATAAAGTGTTAAAAGATTCATCTGATTAAAAAATGATAGGTTTTTCTTCTTTTTGGTATTCTGTTTCTATACCTTTTAATAAAAAAGAATTTTTCAGCACCACATTATTTTCTTCGATTGCTTCTAAACAAGCATATGTAATCGCAGAAATAATTTGAGCGCCGGTTAAATCATAATTTGTGGCAATTTTATGTAAAATATCAGAATCTTCTAAAGTAACATTCAGGGGAATCATTTTTTGCCAAAGCAATAATCTTTCTTCAGCATTGGGTTTATTATAACTTATTAAACAATTAAATCTGCGTAAAAAAGCATCATCTATATTATTTTTAAAGTTGGTAGTGAGTATAACCAATCCGTTAAAATTCTCTACTCTCTGCAATAAATAGCTCACTTCCTGGTTAGCATACCGGTCATTTGAAGATTTTGTCTGAGTACGTTTTCCAAACAAAGCATCTGCTTCATCGAAAATCAAAATCCAGTTTTTATTTTCTGCCTGAGTAAAAATTTTTTCAAGATTTTTTTCTGTTTCTCCGATATATTTCGAAACGATTTGCGATAAATCTACCCGATATACTTCCCTGCCAAATTCTTTACCCAATAAGGTAGCTGTTAATGTTTTTCCTGTTCCGGAAGGTCCATAAAACAATGCTCTGTAGCCAGGAAGAAGATGCTTTCCCATTCCCCAGTTTTCCCGTAAAGTACGGTGATGCTTTATCCAAAGTCTCATCTGATGAATCTGATTTTGAATAGTGGTACTTACCACCAAATCTTCCCATTGTAACTGAGTGGAAACTTCTTTTGCAGGAAAGTCTTGGCTAAATTTAGGTTTCAATTTTTCTCCGTATAACAATAAATGTATGATTTCAGGCTTTAAAATAAGTCTTCCGCTCATTAAAGGTTCACCTTCTTTTACAGCATCTAGGGTAATAATCTGGTCTTTTAAAAACCAATGAGAACTATCAAAAAGCTGTTGAATTTTCAGACGATTTTCAATATTTTCTTTTGCTAAAATATATTGTGCTGTTTCGCCTGTTGGCAACATTCCTCTGTGGTTTTCTAGTCTTACACCGCCTAATTCTGGAAATTCGCCTCCTTCAGAATGTACTTTTTTAATAATATCATCAAAAAAATGAGGAAGAACATGAGGAACCAATGCCAATAATAAAATCACAGCTTCTTCGTGAGTGGTTATTCTTCCTAATATTTCTGAAAAAGTATTTTTAAAATCATAATTTTCCTGTACTCCTTCATTTTGAGGAGCAAGGGAATTTAAAATGTAAGATTTTAGATTCTGGAAGGGCATTTTATGAAGATTATTTTTTATTAAATAGTGCCAAACGAATTTTCAGGTAAAGAAACACCCGTTACATGTACTCCGGGAATATCCATTTCATTTGTATGAATATAATTACCAATTATGTTATTTTCAGCATCAAATATTGCTTCTTCCAAATACCACGGAGAAACCATAGATAGTACATCATTACTTTTTCCCTGATAATCAACAGCTAAAATTTCGTTTGTAATAACGTTGTACTTGTATCTTCCGTACCAATTATTCATCACAACGGTATAACCTCTGATTCTTTCTTTCGCAGTCATACCAACGTATCCTCTGATACCGCCAACAGCTCCACCAAAAACTAAAGCTGCCAACTGTGACAATCCCAACCTTCTTCCGATAACCGTAGTCGCAACTCCTGCAAATGCCGAAAACAATCCTGTATTTAAAGCATTTCGTTGCCAATCTGAATCAATAGGAGTGATTGTGCTTCTATTTACATTTGCGTATTGAATCATACAACCAGAATCATACGAAGCAATTCTTATGAACGGATTGTACCAATTCTCAGCTACATCTCCGCAGGTTCTTTGTATCTTCCTTCCAATACTACCCGTTTGCTGTATCGTATGCGTCAACTCATGTGCCAGTAAATGTTTTCCATTATCGGAATTCGGACTGTATTTTCCTTCATTAAAATAAATATCATTTCCTACAGCAAAAGCTTGTGCGTTCAGTTCTCTGCTCATTTGTACCGCTTCGCTTCCTGTATGGATTTTCACATTGGAAAAATCTGTTCCGAAACGGCTTTCCATAAAGTTTTTTGTTTCATGATCCATTACGCTTCCTCCTCCTCTGCTGGAATTGATTTGGTTTTCTACGTGACTTGGTGCAACTCCGCCAATTTCTGATGACGAGCGTTGGATAAGTGGCGAAATACTTTCTGCTAAAGGTTTCATCTGGAGTTTTTCTTCTTCTTCACAGGCTGCGCATTTTCTTTGAAGCAATGCTCCAGTATGGATAGTTTGTGGGGAAGGTTCACTCATTTTCATTACTTTATCTGCAACCTGATCGGCTTCTACTTCGTAGGAATCGTTTGCAGAACCTACACTCAGTTTTTTTTGAATAGCAGGTTTGAAAAATGTTGAATTATTCTTTTTTGATGTTTGTTTTTGTTCTCTTTGAAGGTTTACTGCTTCCATGATCTTATTGTTTTTAGTTCCAATAGCAATGTAAAAAATTGTCCATCCAAGGTGTCTGTATCATGCCAATTCCCCATGGTAAGCTGGATAACAAAACATCTACTCCCTTTTCTTCCACCCACAGTTCTGAAGAATGGACTTCGGACACGGATAATTTTCCCGCTCTTTGTAAAAAAGTTTCTCTAAGTGCTTCTACCGATGTGTTTTTCATCACAGACCAATATTCTATGACGACTAACAACAAATCATTGCAAATTTCTTTTTCTTCTTTGCTGAGCTTTTGTCTGGTATTAATTACATTTTCAACAGGAAAGCCACACATCAGTTTATTTAAAATCAATTCATTTTCAAAGAAAATTTCCTGACCTGTAATTAAATATTGGGTTAATAAAACAGCTTTGTGCTGACTTTCTTTGTCTGTCCAAATCTCTCCTTTACATAAATACAGTTTCTGGAAAAGGTTTAAAAGAAAAGGATGCAGAATAACAAGACCCGCATTGTCTATGTAAAGAGATGAAATCTGTAATTCTGAAGTATCTTTTTTTATATTTTCACGAATATTTTGTTGATTTTTTTTCGGGTTTTGATAGTTGTTTTCATTAAAGTTAGCACTATTTTCCTTATCACTTTCAGGGATTTCACCCTTATTCAGAGAAAGTTTTTCGTTACCAACATCACTTGAACTCTTTTCCTGATTTATTATCTCTTCTTTATCAGGTTTAATTGTCCCTTCTCTGTTTTTTTTAATTTCATTAAAATCGTATTGCTCTTTATCTTTATTTTCAGAGAGATTTTGCTGATTATGAAGCCACTTTTCCAGCTCTTCAATGGAAGAAAATAGAGTTCCGGAGTTAAAAAAATCTTTTAGAGCATTAGAAAGTGGTTGTTTTGCGTTCGAAAGCTTTAAAATTTCAAAATTCACTTTTTCTTTAAAAGATTCTTTAGTATTAAAATAAAATCTGATTAATGCAGTTTTGCTTTTATCGAAAATATTGATGATTTTTTCACAAAACAGTTCTGTAATTTCTATTGCTTCAACAATTTCATCTATATTTTTCGAGTAAGAATTTTCTGCAATAATTCCTGTTTTCAAATATTCAAAAAATAATTTCTCGGAAAATTTCGCCTGTGATTCAAATCCGAAATTCTTTAATTTTTCTTCGGTTTTATCTAATTCTAAAACAGGAAAATGATTTTTCAGATATTCTTCAATTTTAAGTAAAGTTTGGCAAACAAGCTCTTTTCGCCATTCTTTTTTAGAAATATTGGGTAACTCAATCGTCAGATTTTCAATTTCCCATTCGTGATTTTCTACTGAATATTGGTCTAAAATGACTTCCAGTTTAGGATAAAAATCTTTCTCCAGAACATCAGACAATGTATTTTGTATCTCTTTTCCAAAAACTTGAGAAGAACATTGAATATCGACAGTATGTTGTAGGAGAAGATGCATTGCGATTATTTTCTATCAAAATTGAATGGTGGGCAATGAAAATGTATTGAAGTGAAAATATTAAATCCGTTATCAAAATTATTATCATTAAAATTATTATCTGAAAACCGAAATTTTAGAGTATCCTCAATCAAAGAGATATTAAGACAAACATGATTAGAATAAAAATCATTATAACATCCCGGAACAATAAATGTTAGATTATCATCTTTACCAATTAATATACTTTTGAGTTCTTTAACAATTTTATCATTAAGTTTATAATTGTATTCTTTTCCTTTTTTAGAATCTGGTTTTAATAAAACAAACTTAAATGTAAAATTGACAGACTCTTTGCTTATCCCTTTAAAAGAATACCATAATTGAGAAAGCCCGTTGTTATCTGCTATTGGATTTTCATCCCAAAAACTGAAAGGTTTATAATCATCTGTTTCCGGCTTATTTTCTAAAACTATTACTCTTTGTTCAATATTGTTAATATTAGTTGTATTTTGAGTAATACCTGTATTCGAAAAATCCAAAATATCTCTTAAAATTTCATTGGTATCTACGGCTCTAATGTTTCCGTCTTTTACAATTTTGCTATTAATTTTTGATGTTATTTCATCTTTTGTTGCCATGATATTTAGTTTTTATGGTTATTATTGGGGTATATTGAAATCTTTTTCGTTGAAATCCGGATGATTGAAATCTCCTACTTTGCTTTTTTCAAGTATAAAATTGATATTGTCGCCTTCGCCACAACAGATGTAAGGCAAATAAAAATCTGCAATCACCGTATTTTGAACTACTGTCTCTTTAATACTATTATCATAAAATAAATACCGATTAACATGATTCATAAATGATACTCTATATTCATACGGTAAAATATTATATGAAAATCTTTCAAAATCTGCTTTTATTTTGATTAACTTATCATTGCAATCTGAAGTTTCTTTTCTTATTACAGGCACTGCTAATGCAGTAGTGGAAGGTCTTGCATCTACTGAGGCTATTCCAGTTACTGGATTGGCATTTAACATTATCTCTGAACTTATTCTATTTTTATTGACGCTTTCATAGATAAGGATAAAAGTTCCTCCTTTATTTACTCCCGCTTTATGCTCAATACCGGAATGTGTCTCAAAGAATTTCTTCACTGTAAGGTTTTGACTGATTTCTTTCCATTTCAGCATTGCTGCTTGGTATAAAGCTCTAAATTCTCCTTTCTGGCAAACCATTATTATTTCATCTAAATGATCTATAAGGTCTTCTGCAAAAATTTCATTCTCGTCTTGTCCTAAGTTTTGGAAAATATTTTCACGATAATTTCGAGCCATATCTTCAATTTTCTCATAGGTTTTAATAAAACTGGAATAAAATTTTAAAAATTCAGAGAAAGACTCTACCATAGAGTTTCTGCCTCTTTTTAAATATGTAATAAATAAATCGAGTTCGTTTTTCCTAAATCTTCCAGAATTAAAATAAGGCTTTATTTTAGGATAATTATCTATTTCTTTTTTTACATCTTTATATAGAATCCATTCGATTGATTTTCCTATTACATTTTCCCAATCTCTTCGCACTAAATCATAATTCAACTCAATATCTCCCCAATCTCCCTCAAAAGTTGTAATATTTGGAGTATGATTTTCTAAATCTGCCGCATTGAGAGCAATTACTTTAAATGGAAGATTATGATACTCTTTTACGGCAATAATTTCTTTTATCGCTTCCTGATAATTTTTCCCAATATGCCCTTCAATCCTAAAGAAATTATACGGTTCAATGTCATACAGCAAAGGTTTTTTTACACAATCCAAAGTGGTGTAACCGGCAACTTCAGAATGGTAAGAAAGGATTTCGTTATTTTTATTTTTTCCGGTTTTCTTAGGACTCCATTTTTTATTTAGTTCTAAAATATAGTCATAATAAAAAGGGATTGATTTTTTAGAAAGCGGGAAATCTCCGTAAAAAGAAGGCGTAATCTTTATTATATGATCTTCCGTAATCCAAAATTTTATGAGATGAACTAATCTTTCAAATAATAAAGACAGCTCTTTTCTTTTTTGTTTGTTTTTTAACGAGCTGTTTTGAGTGGAAAAAAACGGAGTTCGGTAATTAATATTATCATCATCTGCTTGTCCTAAAACAACATGGAAAGGAAACATGGTTTCATCTACACAGCATAAAGAAGGGTTTCGCTCATTAAATTCTATAATTTCGTTGTAAGCGGAAGAAATATCCGACATCCAATCCCATAAATACTGTACATGAATGCTGTCTTTATTGGCGTTAATTACCGTTTCCAAAGCGGTTTTAGGATTATTCAATACATTAAAATCAACGGTATTACTGATGATTGATTTGTAACTTTTATAAACCATACTTATTTTCTCTGAAACATTACTGATTACGGAATCTGCCAAATTCTTTTTAAATTCATTCAAAACATCCGAACCTGTTATCAGTTGATTATGAGGAACATTATATCTCGGTAATGAAATTTTTTCAAAGTTCATCACTTTCGGATATTCGGGAAATAAATAAGGATTTAACTGATTAATGGAAATTAATAACGGTCTTATTTTAAACTCAATTCTCTTACCTTTATCGTCGCAATTGGTTGTTACACAGTTTTTTTCGTCAATCAGTGAAGTTTCCAGCAGCAGAATGACAATTTTATCCTTGAAAAAATTATTCGGGATCGCAATTCGGTCAACTTCCAGCGTATTGGTCGGTAAAAGTTCTATGGAATTTTTTAACGGCTCATATTTTTTGGCATGAGGTAACGTAAGTTCCAGATATTCACCATCGATAAATTTCGGAGCGAGAAAATCAGCAGATAATTCGATCGAATGATAATAACTGAACGTTTTTTCTTCCCAATTGATCTGGTATCCCAATGAAGTAATAGCTGTACCGCAGCTTATGGTAATCTGGTTTGGTTGTGGATGCGAAATTTCCAGACCACAGATAATACCAACTCCGATGCCTCCGACACGGGTAAGCCGGTCTTGTTCTTCAAGGTAACTGATGGCGCGGTTCAGATGTTTCTGGCTTAAAACCTGATCGGCTTCAAAAACAGGATATTTAGATGGGTTTTGAGTTTTCATGATGGTAAAATTTTTAAAGAGTTCCTAATGAGGTGTTACCTAATACAATCGGATTGGTGGTTTCACTGAGCCTACAATCGTATAAATTTCCTTCAGGGTAAATCGTGTTGAGTTCTTTCAGCTTTTCAATCAATACTTTATGATACTGATAAAAAGTTGTACAATCTTTTTTAGTTAAAGTCTTGCTGCAATATTTAAGTCTGAAATGTCTGTAGTTTTCCAGCCAGTTTTTATACGCTTTCTGAAAATTCAGCATATCTTCATATCCTACCCAGCAAATTTTCAGTAAAACATGAGCCGGAGCTTCCTGACGGAAAATCTGCTCTGCATATCTTCTGAAAGTAATATTTTTAAATCTCGATAAATATCCCGGCAAAACAATGGTTGCTTTAAAGGAATAAGGATCGTTATTCGCTTCGTCTTTACAGTCATCTTTGAGACAAACTGTTAAAAGATCTTCTTTATCATTATTAAAATAAGGAAATGGTCTTACTAAAATATGTTCCAGACAGTAGAAATTTTCATACGCTTCGTTGAGTAACTGAATCAGCTGATACAAAAATTCCGAGGCTTCTTCATAGCTTTTAAAAGTCTTATCTATGGTTGCTGTTTTCTTAGGATTTTCGCCTAAATAAATGCAAAATCCGCTGCCTTTTTTATGGATAAAATACACTTCTGTATCGAGCAGGTTTCGCTGTGTCCATTTCCATTTTATTTCCAGATCTGTTGCAGGCTGCACAATTTTGCAGATAACAGACTGATGATTAATTTTTAAAGGTAACACCCATTCTGCCCGAACCTCATCTTCTGTTACAATATCTTTTAAACCGACGTTATTGATTCCCAATAATTTTGCAGTCCTTTTTTCATAACCTCCTCTGTGATCTGTTTCCCAGAAATCCTGAAAACCGAACTTATCCTTGGTAATTTTTGCATTGAGATAATCTATTCCCAACCCTCTTTCGGAGCTGATCTCGGCATAATTTTTCAAAAATGCTTCTTTATCGTGAATCAGATCTTGAGGCTGAAAAGACATTTCTCCCAAACCTCCAGAATCCTGACTTACTTTGTACATCATAAAGACATAATCATTAAAACTTTCACTGAAACGAGCCATCAAATGATCTAAAGCACGATTTCGTCTGTCATTGAAAACTGATTTCGATTCTTCCAGAGAAACATCAAATTCAGGATCACCTTTCAGTAATGCCTTGTGAAAACCATTCTCATAAGTTTCTTCTTCATCTTCATCTGCATCTAACTTTTGAATTGTGTTCACATAAATTTCTTTTGAATAAAAATCTTTTCCCGTTTTCGGATTTTTGCTCAAATAATTCGGGAAATAAGTTTTGTCTAAAGAGTTAATATCAAAAATATCCTTTGCATGATACAACTGATTGAAAAAATCTGCCAGTAACTGATCGTAAAAATGCAGATACGCTTTCAGTTGTTTCACTTGAGCTTTTCTTTTTTCAGGAGCTTTATCAGAAATTTCGTTAGCTCCTAATCCATAATTCACAGGAAATTCTTCCTGAACGCTGTAATATTCATCCAACTGATAAAATTGACCTTTCGGAACGGACAAATCGCTTTGAACTGAATATAATTTATAATTTTTTATCTGAGCTTTAAGCTGCTGAACTTTCTGATCGACCAACATTTGGCTGTTTTCAGACAAAAGGAAAGGGATGTTCTTCTGAAACAACAATATTTTTGATTTCTCAGCAGAAAACAAAGGTTTTTCTTCTCCCGATAAATGCAGACACCATTTTTGGTTCATACTTCCCGTAATCGGTTGTCCCAAAGAGTTATAAGCCGTCATCAGAAGATTTTCAACAGACACAATTCCTTTAATTTCCATAATCGCAGCAATAATATCCGAAGCATGAATGCTATTCGGAAGTTGTGCTTTTTGAAGCTCTTCATCATTGAGAAAACCATGGTCTAATTTTGGTCCTAAAAATATTTCGGTAGAGTTTAAACCCTGTTCCATTAGCTGAGACAACGTGTAAAAACGAACCGGAGGATTGAGAATTTTTTCAATCGCCATCTGAATCTGCGCCATTGCTTCTACAGAATCGGTTTCAGGTGCTAATTCTACATCTACGCAGAAGCTGATTTCCACACTTTGAACGGTTTCCACACAAAGAAAATCTTCGGTAAGGTTTCTGTTTTGATGCAGCTTTTGCTGAACGTTTCTGAAAATCTGTTCAATTCTTATTTTTTTATTTTTTTCTTCTGTACTTCTATCTTTTAATAATCCAATAATATCACAAATTGGTTTTTCTGTGCTAAAATGATCTTTTACCTGTTGAAGTTCATTCTTATCAAAAGGTTCGATGATAAATTTTAAAGTATCATTGATCTCTGTGGTTCTTTCAACCACAATAACTACTGTATTATCTTTTATCTCTACTTTTTTGTTTTTTATTTTGGAGGGTTTATCCATTTTGCTCAGAAGAAGGACTTTAGGATTATTCCATGAAGAAAATTCAGAAGTAATTTTCACCTTTACCCATTTTCCGAGAGTGGAGAATAAAAAGTCCAGTTCTGTTGTAGAATCTTCAACAAGATCTTCATCCAGCTCAATGATAATTTTGTTTAATCCTCTTACGGAAAGCTGTTCTAATGATGTATTGTTTTTATCTTTAGCATCAAAGCTCAATTTATCTTCTAAAACATTGATGTATAACTTTTGTTCTGCGGGATGGGGTATATTGTAATCAGTTTTGGCGGGTGCTTTTTGGGTTGCTAAACACCATGCATTTGTAATACCTTCAATATCAATTAAAATCTTTCTGTAATCTAGTTCGGTCAACGCAGCATTGGTCATTATTTCTCTTGCGGTGAAAAAAGAACCGTTCAGGATTTTTCCGTTTTTGTTGGTCAAAAGATCTTTAGTCTCAAAATCTGTTCTGTATCCCAATTCCGTTATCACATAAGAAAGTGCTTCCAAAATGGTAATTCCCGGATCGTGTGCATTATAATCTGTCCAGAAAGTGTTTCCCAGTTTCTCAATATATTTTAAACCTTCTTTTCGCAAAAAATTATAGTCCTGCGAAGGCTTCAATATTCTTTCTGACGGTATGTAATATTCGGGATTCATGGTTAACAGTTGTTTTTGAGTTCTTTAATTTCATGGGTATCATTCGGAATAAACAAAGTGTAATCTGTCTGCGGAACAATTTCCTTTACATCTGCCATTGTTTTGATGACTGTATTTTCATCATCATCCAGAATGAGATGATTGACTTTAAAATCAATAATATAATCTACAAAAGACTGATTGTCGATCAACTGAATCAATGAGGATAATTCTATTTTTTTTGCAAAGTCAATTTCTATATCGCTGTAAGCCCAAGGACTGATGTAGCGGTTAATTGTTTCTGCAAGCATTTTAGCATATAAACGGATATCTGCTCCGGGAATATCCTTATATTTTACTTTGCAGCCAATCTGGATTTTTTCTAAAACAGGAGGTTTTATACACAAACGAACGTGCGGAGAACACAATCCCATGATTCTGTTTTTGATATGTTGTAAAGTACTTAAACTTAACAATGGTTTCCATTCCCAAACATTGGATGAATTAAGCGATTTTGCAACCGGAATCAGCGTTACATAACCCGCAGAAACATTGGAAACATTTTCTGAATCATACCGGTAATGGTTTAAGCATTTCACTCTGTACACTTCCGGAAATTCCTGTAAAATGAGTCTTTCATAATCCCATGTGGTAATGGCTCTTTGTTTGTGTCTCAGTCTTTCGCTGCTGCGTTGGTACAATTGCGTATCTTCTTCCTGCTTTTTCCCTCCGAAAGAAGGATATGGCTGTTTTACTTTTTTAACAAAAGGATTGGGTTGATATAGTTTTGAAACCGTTTCTTTTGGAGTAACTTCCAGAAAACCGCTTCCGTTATTTTCAAAATCAAACAAAACTGCTTTCAAAGCTTGTTCGTGAATGCCAACAAAATGGCAGATCCGGTCTAATTCATCAACTGAAATTTTTAACCAAAACAGGTTTTTAGGTAAAACAACAATTTGCGAATTATCGAAATGAGGAACGGTAATGTTAATGATTCCGGATTGCAGTAAACCGAGTGTTTCGTCTCCAATATCGTATGAGTCTATTGGTTTCCACTGATTGTCTGACAAATATTCCCAGGAGATTTTGGCGGGTTCTTTTCTCGGATTGGCTGTTCCTTCTGCCATTTGAAAAAGAATGCTTAATCCGTTTCCGGGCTGTGCATTTTCAAATCCGATATAGATTTCTCCTTTTTGTGGCAAATCCGGAATTAATGATAACGAAGAGTTCGGACGTAATTTTTCATATCCAAAAGGTAAAAGATGATAAAATTCCAATGTATTAAGAGCATCATCTGAAGTATTAAAATTATATTTTTGAGTGAGAGAATAATTCATCACCAAAGACTGAATAACAGGAACTTCTGGCAAAGTTGTTTTTTCCTGAGCCGCTTTTATATAATTTTCTAAGAATTTTTCTTTCTCGTATTTATTATCATTTAGCTGAATTCTGATGTATCCGGAAATCGTTTCCTTGTTAGGAATTTCGTCTTCCAAATATTCTTTTACAGGATTGTTGTTGGTATAAACAGAATTGAAAGTTTTATTTCCTTCATTACTAAATTTACCATCCTTCATTTCAAATAATAAAGAATTGCCAACAAGACGAAGATGAGAAATATTGGCTCTATGAATCGTCAGATTTTGAAATAACAAAGCTGTATTTGTTGCTGTTACTGATTGAATTGCCGAAACTTTATTAGAAACCTGAGCGTTGTTTGATGTTATATTTGAATTTACCAAGTTAGAATTTACCGTACCTGCTAACAAATTAGACGACAACGCATCGCTCTCGATTGAAAATTTTGCGGTTGCACCTTTCTTCATGAAAAATTCGTTGCATCCGATAATAAATCCGTTCCCGTTTTTAGGGAAGTCTCCAAAAGGCTTGAAGGGTTTATTAATATCTACAACTCCTGTGTCGGTCGCAACAATCAGGTTTTTTAATCCATTTACTGCGATTCCTATTTCAAGCGTTTTGCAATCAATCTTTTCGGTGTTGTTTTTAGGAATTATTTTAAGAATCGGATGTATGGTTTCAATTGCTTCTCCTTCATGAATTTCTTTATTAAACGGAACAATCGCTTTTTCAGAAGCAGGAATGGTAAGTTTAATATATTTATCCTGCGTTAATTCTTTATTTTCCTGAGTAATTTCTACCCATTTTTTTTCTCCGGTCATCCAAAAATCAAATGAATTCGGATCTAAAATATGAGGATCAAATTTCAAAGTAATAGTTCTTGTTCCGCCTTTCATGTAAAATAACGGACTTGCCAAAAGCAAACCTGTTTCTGTATTTTCTGAAGACTGAAAAGCAGAAAAAGGAGTATTCGTAGCGTTTAAGGGAAATAAATCTGTTTTTTTCCAGATATTCTGATCAATATGATGGCTTAGAAATGATTTAATTTTTACAGAATTAATCGTATGATCTGAAGTGGAAGCGTAAAATTTATTTTTCCCCAACGAATTTTTTCCTGCCAAGAAAATGGTGTTTTTCGGTAACAGAAAAGCGTTTTTGTTGGCAGCAGGTTCTATTAATACATGAACAAAATCCGGTTGTGCTTTCTGCGGAAGTAATTGTAAAATGTCTTTGTAATAAAAATCCAGATGTCTTTTTGTAAAGTCATTCAGGTGATTTTTTGCAATGCCCAAAAGTTTTAAAAAAGCCAGAAACAAAGCATAATGCGGAGTGTGGGAAGGATAGCTTTCTAATTGTTGATTGAATGCTTTTTCAGTGCTGTTTTTCCAATACAAAAGCAATCCGAAAAGATTCTGAATATTTTTATTAAACTGATAATTCTGTAATAAAGTGATGATTGATTTTTCGTCTGAAATCTTTGAAAGTAAAGTGCTTAATTGTTTTTCAATATCTTTTTTGGAGCTTAATAAAAATTCTTTTACTGAAATCTGATGATCTAAAGTGTCGATTTTGTTTGTAAGGCTGGTAAAATCTTTATGAATTTTTTCAAAAATTTCTCTGATCCGTTTTTTCTGCTCTTCATTATCATTAATTAATGCAATAGATTTTCTAACATTTTCGTATTTTTTCTCATAATCTTCAATATTCCATTTGAAGATCCGGGCTAAAATTGCGGTAGATTCATAAGCAAAAAATGATGACCAGTCGCTTTGTGCAATATTAGAATCAGATTCATTAAAATAGTTTAGGTATTGAGCCATTTTCTGAGCCAATACAACATAATCTATCTCTTCTCTTTCTTCCAGAAGAAAATATGAGGGTTGTAAGGCTGATAAAAACCTTGCATTTTGGGTTGTTCCCGTTCCCTGATGGATTGATATTTTTGAAGAACAATTTTCCATGATGTCAGATTTTAATATGAGTTCCTTCTTCCAGATAATATGGGAATACATAGTTCAGCCTTGAGTTGGTTGCACGAATGGTGTATTCAATCTCAATCCTTATAATCCCTTGTGTATCATTGGTTTCTGAGCCAAAATAAATATCATTTATATCTATTCTTGGTTCATACGTTAAAATGGCGTTTTCAATAATGCCTTTAATTTTTGTGAGGAGCGTTACCGTAATGTTTTCAAACAGAAGCGGGGTGAGATCACAGCCAAAGTCTGAACGCATGATTCTTTCTGTAAGCTGCGTACTCAGTAAAATCTGTAGACTTTCCTGTATATCTTTCTCGCCGGAAACGGTTTCAACTGTTCTGGTAACAGTATTGAAAGCAGGAGGAAATCCCCATCCTTTTCCTAAAAAGTCATCTGTTTTCATAGTTTTTAATTTTTTAATCTCCTATAATCACTGTGGGACAACCTAAAACAATTGTTCCTCCATGTGCTGTAGAATCTCCCATTCTTGCGGCAGGAACTCCGCCAATAAGCACCGTTGCTGATCCTTTTACAATCGTATCGGGCGGTCCTGTGCAAACGCAACTGTCTCCTACTACCGAAGCCGGCATTCCGCCAATTAATACGGTAGAATTTCCTCCCGGTAAAACAGGACCTCCAACATGTGGTACTGTTCCTGTAACCATAGGGCAAACGTGCATGTCGCCGGTTCTTGCTGCTGCAGGCATAATTTAATTGAGTTTTATGATTGATCCTTTTACATCCATTGTTGCAGACGCCGAAAGCGCTGCTTTTGCCGAATCCATTTTGAAATCCATTCTGGCTTTAAGAATAAGATCTTTGCTGCTGTCTAATGTAATTCCGTCTGCATTCATCAATATTTTGTTTCCATTTTCGTCTTCGAGTACAAAGCCTTTTTCATCATCGCTTATCAAAAGCTTATTGCCTTTTTTTGTACTGAGCTCAATAGATTTTTTCTCGTCGTCTAACTGTATTTTTGTACCTTCTTTGGTTACAAATGCTTTCGTATAATTTTCTTTTTCAATCGGAAACGGCATCGCATTTTGAGAGCTGTAAAGACTTCCTAAAATAATGGGTGTATCGGGATTATTTCCCAGACATCCTACAATCACCTCATCATTCACGTTAGGGATAAAAAAGCTTCCCATTTCGTTTCCTGAAAATACATTGGCTAATCTCGCCCAGACTCCTTCTCCGCTTTCAGAAAGTGTGGGTATTCTTACTTTTATTCTGAATTGATTATCCGGATCTTCTTCGATCTGAGTAACTACGCCGATCTGTAATCCGCTCACCGAATTGGTTTGTCCGGTTTGCGCCTGTTGAGCAGGAATGGATGGCGAATTGGTTTCAGTAAAAGACTGTTCTGATTCTACCCCAAAAGTGTATTCGGTTTTCCAACTGGCATTTTCGAAGGTGTGGTATTCTTTACGGATTAATAATTTCTTTTTATCAATTTCTTTATTGACTTTATTACAAATCAAAAAATCTCCTGCTTTGGCTTCCAGATTTCCGAAGGTTAAAATTTCTCCCTGAATGACAGCGTGATTGCTTCTTTTAAGAAATGTATTTGCCATTCTTGTCATTGTAGAAGTCAAAAAACGGATTTCGTTAAGGGACAATGTTTTGATATTTTTTTCAGCTTCCTGTTCTGCTTCTATTTTTTCCATTGACTGGGAAGACGGATCCCAATATTCAATCGAAGCCTTGCTTAATTTTTTTGACTCGTCTTCTCTTCCTGAAAACATGAATACATTGATTCCGTTTTCTGCTGCATATTTTTCTTCGGGAACAGCTTCTAAAATATCCAAAGTACTGAATTCTCCGTTTCTTACATTCACCATCATCCCGATTGAGTCTAAAAATCCTACCAGATAATCCCACGGAATTGTATGAGGATTGCGGGTGATGTATTCTTCTTCCCAGCTTTGTCCCTCTGATTCAATTTTATTTGTAATATTAGCCTGAGAGAAAAATCTATCTAATTTTGCTTTGAAAGTTTCGGTACTGTCATCAGATTCATTAGATGGTTTCGTTAATTGATAAGCCTGATCTTTACATTCTATTTTTACCGTAGTAGAGCTTTCGCTGATGCTCTTTTCAACAGACTTAATAAATCCTTTGAACAAAGTCTGAGGTTTTTTGTTTACCGTTACTTTTAGTTCTATTTTCTGTCCTTTTTTAAGTAAATCTGTCGGTAGATCTGCTGTCGTATCTACATCGGGATTTGAGGCGATAAAAGTAAATTTGGCAAAAGGTATCTTATTCAGTTCAAAGGTAACCTGTGCTTCTTTAAGTAAAGCGTCGAGCCCATTATCTTTTTCGTCTGTTAAAAATTCCAGCTTTAGAAGATCATCCGTCGGTATATAAGGTTGAACTGGCATATCATTTTATTTAATGGGCGGAAACGAAATGTTTTGCCCAGTTTCTATTTTTCTGAAGCTTAATAATTGATTGGCTTGAGCCACATCTATATAATATGAAGGATTTTCGTAGATGTTTTCTGCCAACAAAGCCAGCTTGTCATTCATCGTAACGGTTCTGAGATGTGTAAGATCCGGAGAGGTTTTGTTCTGCTGTGCAACCATGATCTGATGAGTTGTGGTTGCTTTAAAAACACATTTAACTTTAGCTCTTACAGGTCTTCCGTCTTTTCTGAAAAGTGTGTATTCTATGTCCATACTTTTCAGACGGCACTGCAACTTGAATCCTCCCCAAAGAATCTGCAAATAAGATGTTTGATGAGTATCGCCGTTGTAGCCAATGGTAAGATTCTTAAATGCTTCAACGTCTTCTTCCACAGATTTTACTTCTGCAAAAGGATTGACAATGGCGGGTGAAAGCGCACCAAGGACATCTCCTGCTTTATCCAACAAAGACATTTCTCCTTTTCCGTCTTTTATTTTTCCCGGCGGTACTACCCTAGTCATGGTCGGAAGATTTTTTTTATTATTTTGAATAATGTTTTTTTTAATTTAACTATTTGATTTCCAATTAATTGTATTTCTGTTTTGGTTTT
>NZ_QEHP01000026.1:0-17713 GCF_003094695.1 Chryseobacterium sp. HMWF035
AAAAAGTTTTATGAAACACGTTTCATAAAACTTCCTCCAAACAGCCTAACAATGAGTTTTTGATAGGATTCTACCAACTATTTTTCAGTATTATGCCTGATTCTTTTGTTTGACGACGTCGAATCTTCGATTTCAAGACAAAAGAATATTTATTTTAATCAAACTTCATCACTTCATTCAGCGTATTCATATACTCATAAGCTGTAAGATCGAATTTCACCGGAACAATAGAAATATATCCGTTTGCCAAAGCGGTTTCATCAGCATCTTCAGATTCGTCCATATTGTTGAAATAGCCTGTAAGCCAGTAATATTTTTTCCCGTGAGGATTTACTCTTTCATCAAAGCTTTCTTCCCATTTTGCTTTAGCCTGTTTGCAAACTTTTACGCCTTTTATTTCCTCTTTCGGAAGCTTCGGAATATTCACATTTAAAACAATTCCTTTCGGCATTGGGTTTTCCAGAGTTTTTCTTACAATATTCTGAATATATTCTTTCGCCTGTGTAAAATCTGCTTCCCAACTGAAATCCAGCAAAGAAAATCCGATGGCAGGAAGACTTTCTACACCCGCTTCAACAGCAGCAGACATCGTTCCCGAATAAATAACATTGATGGAAGAATTTGCTCCGTGATTAATTCCTGAAACCACAATATCCGGTCTTCTCGGAAGAATTTTATCAAGAGCCATCTTTACACAGTCAACAGGAGTTCCGCTGCACGAAAAATCCTTTTGCGGACCGTCGAGATGTACTTCTTCGTAACTTAAAGTAGAATTTATGGTAATCGCATGACCTTTACCACTTTGTGGAGAGTTGGGCGCTACAACAACTACTTCTCCGATTTCGTTCATAAAACTGATAAGATTTCTGATTCCCGGTGCTGTAATTCCGTCATCATTTGTAACCAGAATAAGTGGTCTTTCCATATAAATTTTTTAATTGTAACAAATATAGTGTAAAGAGTTTCTTTGGAAAAACTTTGCGTTTAATTATTGTATGAATTGTTTATGCTTTTTTATTCATTTTTCCGAAAACTAAATTTTAAAAACGTTTAATTATCTTTTTTTAAAGTACAATCTTAACAGTAAAAATGTAACGGAAAACGGATTTTAATAAAATTTCTTAAAAGTGACAGATATTTAGAAATAAGGTATTAAATTTGATAGTTTGTAACGGAAAATAAAAAATTACTACTCATTAAAATACTTTTTTAAAATTAATAAAATACATTACAGATTTATGTGGAAAAATTTTAAGCTAAATAAATTTTTACTCCTAATTCCATTAACAAGTCTAATGTTTTGTTTCAACTCGCCAAAGAATGATGACGAAAAGATGCAGACGATAATGGTGAGCGTAAAAAATACACTTTCTTATTTGCATTACAGCCCAAAACCCATTAACGATGCCTATTCTAAAGATGTTTATAAGCATTATTTTGAAATGGTAGATCCGGGAAAAAGATATTTCATTCAGTCCGATATGGATGAGTTTGGCAAGCACGAAACGAAACTGGATGATTACATCAATCAGGGAGATCTTACTTTCTACAAACTTACCATCGACAGATTATACCAGAGAGTAGACGAGATCGATAAAATTACACAGGATATTTTCAGTAAACCGATTAATCTGGAAGAAGATGAAACGCTTATTTTAGAACCGAAAATGAAAAAAGTTCCGGCAAACAAGCAGGAGCAGTATAATGAGTGGAAAAAATTCATCAAATACAATATCCTTCAGGAAATTGAATCGATTAACAGCAAAGAAGAAGCTCAGAAAGAGAAAAAAGATTCTGTACAGAAATATAATCTGAAAGATACCATAAAATATCAGCCTCTTGCGCCGGATCAGAAGCTTAAAAAAGCAACCGATGAGGTGAAAGATCTTGTAAAAGAAACCTTTACGAGATTCAAAAAGAGAAAGAAAATGGATTGGTTTACAGTGTATATGAATGCCTATACGGAAGTTTTCGATCCGCACACCAACTACTATTCTCCAAAGGATAAAGAAGATTTCGATACCAATTTCACCGGAAAAGTAATCGGAATCGGAGCCATTATTCAGGAGAAAAAAGGAAATCTTTATTTGGGTGCTTTAACGATCGGCGCTCCGGCGTGGAAATCAAAACAGCTTTCCGAAGGAGATAAAATTTTAAAAGTAAAATCTAAACCGAAAGAAGATGCCGTAAATGTTGTGGGAATGCTTTCTGATGAAGCGGTAAGACTCATCAGAGGAGAAAAAGGAACTCCGGTTACTTTAACCGTTCAGAAAAAAGACGGAACAATAAAAGAGGTTACCATGATTCGTGAAGAAGTTGCCATTGAAGATACTTTCGCGAGAAGTATTATTGTAAACTCTCCGAATGGTAAAAAATACGGATTCATCAATTTACCAAGCTTCAACGCAGATTTTGAAAATCCGAACGGAAGAAATGCTTCTGATGATATTAAAAACGAAATCATCAAGCTTAAAGCTCAGGGAATAGAAGGAATTGTTCTGGATCTTAGAAACAACGGAGGAGGTTCTTTAACGGAAGTGGGAGACATCATGGGACTTTTCATGCAGGCAGGACCTTATGTTCAGGTAAAAGACGGAAACGGGAAAATTCAGACCTTAAAAAATAAAAATGAAACTCCGATCTGGACAGGACCATTGGTGATTATGCAGAACGAACTTTCCGCTTCAGCCTCAGAAATTTTAGCAGGTGTGATGCAGGATTACGGCAGAGCAATGATTATCGGTTCGCCTCAATCATTCGGAAAAGGAACAGTGCAGACTTTTGTGGATCTAAACAGATTCTTAAATACAGAAGACGATTTCGGATCTTTAAAACTTACCATCCAGAAATTCTACAGAATTACAGGAGAATCTACCCAGAGAAAAGGAATTGTTTCAGATATTAAAATGAAAGATCTTTTCTCGTATGCAGAAGTAGGAGAAAGATATGATGATTATGCTCTGGCTTGGGATAAAATTCCTTCCACAAGCTTCCAGAAGCTTAATTATTTCAACATTCAGGCGTTGGAAAAAGCAAGCAACGACAGAATGGCTAAAAATGCAAAATATCAGTTGCTGTTAGAATCCGCTCAGTGGAGAGAACAGCTGGATAAAGAAGAGACCATTACTTTGAATATCAATAAATTCAATGAATTGATGAAGCAGAGAAAAGCACAGATCGAGAAGTTCAAGTCTCTGACGAAATTTGAAAACGGCCTTCAGTTTACTTTGTATCAGAATGAAATTGAAAGAGAGAAAAAAGATGAAGCCTTCAAGAAAAAATCTGAAATCTGGATCAAAAATCTTAAAAAAGATCTTTACCTTCAGGAAGCAATGAATATCATTACAGACATGAGTGTAAAATCTTAATATTCAGATCAAAATATAAAAATACCGCTAACAAAAAGTAGCGGTATTTTTTATTGATAGAAGCGAAAAACTACTTAATCTCCACACAACCCACTCTTCCTCCTGCATTTCCGGTTGGCTGCGTATGAAAATCGTCGGCTGCGGCGTGAATAATCATTCCTTTTCCGATGATATTTTTAGACTCATCAGAACATCCGAGACACCATTTATTCGTTTTAAAAGTCAGCGTTGCCACACCATCCTGATTGGCCACAAGATTTCCGATATCTCCCATGTGGAAATGTTCAGCACCCCATTTTCCATGATCGTTTTTCGATGGATTCCAGTGTCCTCCCGTTGAAGTTCCGTCTGCTGCAGAACAGTCTCCCTTTTCGTGGATATGTACCGCATGAATTCCCGGAGTAAGATTCGTAACATCCAGTTTCATAACAACTTCATCTCCTTTTTGGGTAAACTTTGCCGTTCCGCCCGTTTGTGTGTTGCTTTTGGAAAGGATCTGATACGTATTTGTTGTTCCGCATGAAACCGCAAAAAACGCACATCCTGCCAATAATGCTAATGTTGTACCTTTCATTTTTAAATGATTTAAAGTGATTGTCGGATAAAGTTAGACAACATTTTTCAAAGCGCATTATGATTCCTATCTTTTTTCATAAATAGCAATAAAAGACAAACCAATTTCATCCGATGTCGATACCTTTGCAGGAAATGCTTTTAAATTGGAAGAATACAGAAAAAGAATGGTGAAAGCTATTCAGTACATTGATAACAATCTCGATACCGAACTTTCTTTAGAAAAAGTTGCGGAAGTTGCAGCGTATTCTCCCTTTCATTTTCACAGGATTTTCAGACTGATGACCAATGAAACCCTCCAAAGCTATATCATCCGCAAAAGAATTGAAAAAAGCGCCTTTTATTTAGCCGTAAAAAAGAACATAAGTATAAAAAATATTTATCTTGAATTAGGTTTCTCCAACCATTCTGCGTTTAACAAATCATTTAAAAAGCATTACGGAAAATCTCCCTTAGAATTCAGAAAATCGGCTCCCGAAAAATTTCATAAAATTCAATTAAAACAAAGCAAGAACGGACAAATGGATGCAGTTTTTCAACAATACATTTGCAATATAGAAAACCTGTTAAAATGGACATCAATGAATTTAAAAATTAAAATTACCGAACTTCCGGAGATGAATCTCGCAGCAGTGATGAGCCTTGGAATTGCGAATGTTGAATCCTCTTACAACACCTTAATAGATTGGGCAACCGAGAAAAAGCTATTTCCCCGAGAGAATCTAAAAATGATTTCCGTTTATCACGATAGCTTTAAAGTTACTCCGCCAGATAAAGTACAAATTCATGCTTGTCTGCTCTTGGAGGAAAAATTACAACAACAGGAAAACCAGATTTTCCCAGAAATCCTTGAAGCCGGAAAATTCATTGTCGGAAGCGGAGAAGTCACCTTAAATGACTTTGAACAATGCTGGGTTTCCCTTTTTCTTTGGATGAATGAAAACCATTATTCTGTAAGAAAAGCTTTTCCTTTCGAAATCTACCACACCAATTACAAAGAACATCCGGAAGGAAAAATGCTCGTCGATTTCTGCATTCCCATCAATTAAATTCAGCGCAGTTTAATAATACAATTAGTGGTAAAATTCCTCTCCTTTGGAGGGGTGGCGAAAATTCAAAGAATTTTTGACGGGGTGGTCAGTTTATTTTCCAAAGTAAATTTTCTGCAACAAAAAAACAAAAACTACCACTCAGATTCCAAAAACTACCACTCAGCAAAAAAAATTTAAAAACAGCGAAAATTCGTCATACTTTTGAATCGAAATAAAACAGCTATGAAAACAAAATTATTATTTCTTACCACTTTTTTATCATTTGCACTAAGTTTTGCTCAAACCAAAATTTCGGGAAGAGTTACGTACAAAAATAGAGGAGTAGGAGAAGTAAATGTTACCCTGAAAAATACTTACGACGGAGCCACAACCGATTCCAACGGAAACTTCTCTTTTGAAACCACAGAAAAAGGCAGCCGTGTTTTAGTTTTTACCCATCCGAAATATATTGATGTTGAAAAACCGATTGTTATTGAAAATCAGGAAGTTTCTGTAAATGCAGAACTGAAAGAGCAAATTAATGAAATTGATGCGGTAGTCGTTTCGGCAGGTTCCATTGAAGCAAGCGACAAAAAAAGAGCAACAGCTTTACTTACTCCGATTGATATCTACACAACAGCCGGAGCGGACGGACAGATTACATCGGCATTAACGTATCTTCCGGGAGTTCAGAAAGTAGGCGAAACAGAAGGTCTTTTTATCCGTGGAGGAACAGGAACAGAATCCAGAATTTTCATGGATGGAAGTTTAATCAATAATTATTTCTCCAATTCAGTTCCGGGAATTGCAGGAAGAGACCGTTTCAATACCTCTCTTTTCAAAGGCAATGTTTTCTCAAGCGGCGGATATTCTGCATTGTACGGTCAGGCTCTTTCGGGGGCACTGATGCTGGAAAGTGTAGATCTTCCGGATCAGAGTTCTTACGATTTCGGTGTTTCTCCGATCTTTTTAAACGCAGGATTTCAGAGATTGGGCGATAATAAAAACTATTCTTACGGAGCTAGTCTTGGATATTCAAACTTAAAGCTAATGCAGGAAATTTTCAATTTTAATACCAATTTTTCTGAAGCTCCACAAAGCGTAAACAGCGATCTTAATTTCAGATTTAAAACAAAATCGGGCGGATTTTTCAAATATTACGGAAAATATGATTCCAACAGAATGGCAGTGCAGACTCCAAGTCTGGAACCGGAAGATTATGACCTGTCTCTCGTGAAACTGAAAGGAAAAAATACCTATCATAATCTCTCTTTCAAGCAGAAATTCGGAAAATATTTGCTGAATGCAGGAGCATCTTATTCCTATAATCAATCAGACCTTGATTTTTCAACCCAAAAAGATGAAACCCAAACCGGAAGCACAAAACTTCTGAATGACGGAAATTACATCAATTTCAAGACAGTTTTAGAAAGAAAAATAAATAAAATCAGCGCATTAAGAGGAGGTTTTGAACTGAATAGTACCAGCGAAAAATTAAACTTTAACGATTTTGTAACGAAAAACTACAAAGACCTGATCTCTTCAGCGTTTGCAGAAACAGATTTAGGGTTCAGCAATCAGTTATCAGCAAAAATAGGAGTAAGAGCAGAGCATTCTTCCTATCTTGGGAAAAACAATATTGCACCTAGACTGGCTTTAGCATATCGTCTTGCCAAAGACTGGACTAGCTCTTTCGCTTACGGACTTTTTTATCAGAATCCCGAAAGCAGATACATCAACGGTCCTGCAAATTTAGACTTTCAGAAGTCACAGCATTATATTTTTCAGGTGCAGAGAACAACGGAAGGAAGAAGCCTGAGATTTGAAGCTTTTTACAAAAAATATGATGATCTTCTGAAGGTAAAAAACTTACAGTACATCGACGGACAGAATCAATTTGTTCAGACAGCGGATAACAACAGCGGTTTTGGTTATGCAAAAGGACTGGAATTATTCTGGAGAGATAAAAAAACATTCGACAATATCGATTACTGGATCAGCTATTCATTTTTAGATTCAAAAAGAGATTTTATGAATTATCCGATGAGTTTAAAACCGAATTTTGCTTCCGAACACACCCTTTCCGCAGTAGCCAAAAGATTTGTTCCGGAATGGAAAACAGGCTTCAATATTTCCTACACCTATGCAAAAGGCCGTCCTTATTACGACATCGCAACACAGGATGTGAATGGTGAACAGAAATATTTCGTTAGACACGAAGGCAGTCTGAAAGATTACAACGCCTTAAATTTCAGTGTAAATTATCTTCCCAATTTAGGAAAGAAAGACTCAAAAACATTTACCGTTCTCGTATTGAGTGTATCCAATATTTTAGGATCGAAAAATGTATACGGTTACAATTTCTCAATGGACGGATCAAGGAGTTCAGCGGTTGTTCCGCCTGTAAATACCTTTGTTTTTGTAGGTGCATTCATCAGCTTCGGAGTCGACAAAACGCAGGATGCCATCAATAATAATCTGTAAAAGTTATTTCAATTCAATTAAAAATATATCTTTATTCAAAACAAAAATTAATTTAAAAAAATTAGAAAACATGAAAAAATACCTGTTAACCTTTGCTTTAAGTCTGATGAGTTTAACCGCTTTTGCCCAGACAGATTATGAAAAAATAATGTCTGATAAAATTGCCAAAATTGAAAACTGTAAATCTCTTGACGAATTCCAGACTCTGGCGAATGACTTCGACAGAATCGGGAAAAAAGAAACCAAAGAATGGCTTCCTGCATATTATGCCGCGTTTTCATACATTCAAAAGGGAAGAATGTTAATGAGAGAAGGTAAAATGTCTGAGCTTTCAACACAGGCAAATATTGCAGAAAAATATCTGGATCAGGCGGAAAACATTGCCGGAAAAGACAATGCAGAAATTCACCTGCTGAGAAAAATGTCGTATTCCCTTAAAATGATGGAAAATCCTACCGAAAGATACATGACAGACGGAATGAAAGCCATTGAAGAATTGAAAAAAGCGGAAAATCTTGATCCCGAAAATCCAAGAATTGCCCTGATAAAAGCGGAAGACACTTACTTCACTCCGGAGCAGTTTGGAGGAAGCAAAACAAAAGGGATGGAACAGTTTAAAGATGCTTTAACGAAGTTTAAAACCTACGTTCCAAAATCTAAAATCGCTCCCAACTGGGGAAAAGCAGAAGCTGAATATTTTGTAAGCGGAGCTGCAAAATAATGTGAAAAGTCTGTTTAAACTTTTATTTAACGACAAAAGCCACAAAAGATTTTGATGCATTTTAAAAAGTTAATAACCTCAGGAATAAAAGAACACAACAGTTTTTAAAAATCTTTGATTTTTATTCTTTTGAGCGCTTTGATTATTATAGAAATTCACTTTAACATTGTCTTTTGTGCCTTAAAGTTTAAAAAAACCTTCTTCGCGGAAGGTTTTTTTGTGCCCTTCAGTCACAAAAAATGACGGTTCGGCGAAAAATTATTTTTAATACTTTTATTAAAGCCTAATTTTGAACCAAGAAAACTCACAATGAAATACAAAAGCATCATCATATTACTCTGGATATCGTTGGCAACAGCATTTTTCTTCTTTTTCGTTTTTAATGATGAAAAAACACTGGAAAATTTTG
The DNA here is from genome assembly GCF_003094695.1 of Chryseobacterium sp. HMWF035. NCBI lineage: Bacteria > Pseudomonadati > Bacteroidota > Flavobacteriia > Flavobacteriales > Weeksellaceae > Chryseobacterium > Chryseobacterium sp. HMWF035. Next base: position 8,587 of record NZ_QEHP01000026.1, read on the forward strand.
CCATTACCCTTTTGGTTTCCACCATGTATTCATTCGTTTTGGGACTGGGAAACGGCATGATCAACGATTTTCTCAACAGGAAATTCCCCTGGTCTGAAACCACAAGAACAAGAGCGATCATAAGCATCATTTCCATTCTCATCGCCAATACCATTTTGGTGTATTTCTGTAATTACATGAATTTCGTGGTGATTCAGAAGGCTACAACCGCCGAACAGTTTTTTTCCAGCAAATACAATGTTTCCAATTGGTTCATGATTAATATTGCCCTGCTTATTTCGGCTTTTCTTCATGCCAAAGGTTTCATGGAAGAACTTCGGAAAACGTCCAAAAAAGAAGTGGTTGAACAGAAGTTAATTGCCAAATCTGCCAATGCACAGTTTGAAAGTCTTAAAAACCAGTTAGATCCACATTTTTTATTCAATTCTCTGAATGTTTTAAGCTCGTTAATTGATGAAAACCCGAAACAGGCGCAGAAGTTTACTGCCTCAATGTCAAAGATTTACAGATACGTTCTGGAGCAGAAAGACAAAGAAATGGTTACTGTGGAAGATGAGCTGGAATTTGCCAAAACCTATTGCGAATTGCTGAAAACACGATTCGAGGACAGCGTAGATTTTGATTTTGAAGTAAAAAAAGAAGATTACCGAAGATTTGTCGTTCCGCTGTCTTTACAGCTTCTTTTGGAGAACTGCATCAAGCATAATTTTGCCACTTCTTCCAAACCTCTCATCATTAAAATTTTCTCTGAAAATGATACGTTGTGCATCGAAAATAATCTGCAGGTGAGAGAGCAGATCAAAGAAAGCTCCGGAATCGGTCTTGCAAATATTGTACAGCGCTATTCTTTACTCACCAAAAGAAATGTTTTTATAGAAAAGTCTGAAGATTATTTTAAAGTAAAACTTCCGGTACTTTCCTCTAAACCGGATGTTGTAAGTGAAATAGCCGAAACTAAAAATGAATCTTACGAACGCGCGCACAAACGGGTAAAAGAAATAAAAAGCTTCTACGGAAATCTCATTTCTTACTGCATCATCATTCCTTTTTTAATCATTTTAAATCTCATCACCAGTCCGGATCGTTTGTGGTTTTACTGGCCGATGTTAGGTTGGGGAATCGGGCTTGTTGCTCACGGAATGAGTGTTTTCGCTATTGGTAAAAGCTGGGAAGAAAGAAAGATCAGGGAAATTTTAGAAAAACAAAACAGAACATTAAAATAAGCATCATGGAACCGATAAGCAAAGATGATTTCAGATACAAAGAAGCGGAAAGACAGGTAAAAAGAATCAAAAGATTTTACTTCTCCGTCTTCATTTATATTGCGGTTAATATTTTCATTTTATATCTGAATTACACCGAATTAAAACCCGATGAATCTATTTTTCAGTTAAAATTTTTTGCACTTCCTTTTTTCTGGGGAATCGGAGTTGCCATTTCGGCAATGAGAACGTTTATTCCGGGGTTTATGCTTGGAAATAAATGGGAAGAAAGAAAAATTAAAGAACTGATGGAAAAGGAAAAAAACGGCAGATAAATTGTTCATCACTTCCAAATACCGTTTGATATGAAAACTTTACAGATTCTTTTCGCCATTTCTATGGTGGCGTGGTTTTTAAGCGAATTTCTCTACAAAAACATCCTGAAATCCGGTGAAAAAGACAATAAAAAGGATAAATCTACTCTAAATCTGTTATGGATTGCCATTCCGCTTTCAATTGTAAGTGCCGTTACGGTTTCTTACGTTATACGGTTTCCCATTTCTGATGAGGTCTGGATCTATTATTCAGGAGCCGTTCTGATATGGATCGGAATTATTTTAAGGTTCATCATCATTCGTTCTTTGGGAAAATATTTTACGGTTGACGTTACGATTAAAGAAGATCATAAAATTAAGAAAGAAGGATTTTACAAATATCTCAGACATCCGTCTTACGCTTTTTCATTGCTTACTTCGTTGGGTTTGGGATTGTATTTAAACAACTGGCCCTCATTGGCTTGGGCTTTCCTGATTCCTTTCATCGCATTCAGCTACAGAATTAATGTCGAAGAGAAGGCTCTGATTGAACAGTTCGGAGAAGAATATCTTGAATACCGGAGAAAAACAAAAAAGCTTATTCCTTTTGTTTATTAAATAATTAATTCACAGATTTTTAATCAACAAAACCTGCATTGAAAATCCTCACATTGTCATTTCGACGAAGGAGAAATCTAATTAAATTAACAAATCATTCGATATAAGAAATTGATTACAAATTTTGGCTTAAAGCCCATTTCTATTGATAATCGTATTTTAGATCAGATCTTTTTAAATTAAAAACACGCATTATACTTTCGCAGTTTTCTCAATAAACAAAGAAAAACATCAAAATCAAAAAATCCCGATTCTCCGTTGAGTCGGGATTTTTACAATTCAGGATGCATATTCTACGGTTCGGTCATTTAAAATTGATTTGAGGCTGTTTTCCGACCTACATTTGTCTCAACAAAAACAAACAATTAATCTTTAAAAATAAAAAATATGGAAACTTACACCAACAAAGAAGAATTAGCATACGAAAAAGCTTCAAGAAGAGTAAAAGAACTGAAAGGATTCTACGGAAACCTTACTTCGTATTGCCTTGTGATTTCATTTTTAGCTGTGCTGAATCTTTTAACATCGCCACAGTATCTTTGGTTCTTCTGGCCGATGTTAGGATGGGGATTAGGTCTTGCAGCGCACGCAGCGGGTACTTTCGGGATCGGAAGAGACTGGGAAGAAAGAAAGATCAAACAACTGATGGACGAGGAAAGAAAAAACACAAAATCTTTATAAATAGCATTTAATTTTAACTTTAAAAACAGATTATTATGAATTACAATCAGGCACAGGAAAGAGTACACGAGCTTAAAAAATTCTACAAAAGCCTTTTATGGTTTGGGATCGTGGCAGTAATTATTTTTGGAGACGATATTTTAGAAAAAGGAATCTTCGATTTTTCATTGTGGGACGGATCGATCATTCTTTCTATCTGGGGAATTATTTTAACCGTAAAAGCCGTAAAACTCTTCCTTCTGGATTCTGAATGGGAAAGAGAAGTGATGGAAAAAGAAATGAAAAAATCAAAAGAACCGCTGAAGTTTTAATATTGGCAATTTTTGATTACTTTTATTTCGAAATTATAAAAACTAAAACAGGAACTCAATGATCAAAACTGTTATTATCGAAGATGAAAAACCCGCTTCAAGAAAACTGGAAAGAATGCTTAACGAATTTCCTGAAATAGAGATCGTTGCAAAAATAGAATCGGTAGAAGAAGGAGTACAGTGGTTTTCGGAAAATGAACATCCGCAGCTCATCTTTTCAGACATTGTTCTGGGAGACGGTCTGTCTTTCGATATCTTCGAGAAAGTTCCGACAAAAGGGTTTATCATTTACACGACAGCTTTTGATCAATATACCTTAAAAGCGTTCAAGCTGAACAGCATCGATTATCTTCTGAAGCCGATTTTAGATGAAGATCTTGCCGGAGCGATCGAAAAATTCAAATCATTTATTCCTTCAGATAATTCTGTCAATTCACACGAAATTAAGCAGTTAATTAAAAAGGAGAAAAGCACGCTTTCCAGAATTTTAGTAAAGATCGGGTACAACCTGAAAATTGTACAGACCCACGAAGTAAGCTGTTTTTTCAGCGAAAATAAAATTGTTTATTTACAGACTCAGGAAAGAACGTATCCTTCGGATTTCACACTGGACGAACTGGAAGAGGTGCTGGATGAAAAGAAATTCTTCCGGGTAAACCGGCAGTTTATCATCAGTTCAGATTTTATTAAAAACATCCACACTTCACCTAATTACAAGGTTGAACTGGAATTTCAGCCACAGGAAGAAATTACCGTAAGCCGCGACCGCGTAAAAGATTTTAAAGACTGGTTGGTAAGTTAAAACCCAAAACAAAAAACTCTGAACCCAAAACCATCAACTATGATCAACTATCTGTAATCGATACGGTTAGATTCCGTGTCTTCAAGCTGTTTGATAATCGATTTCGGAATTTCATCGCTGTCGATCGGAAAACTGATGGAGTCTGAAATAAAGGTTTTCCGGTCTGCTTTCTGGAAAATTTCGAAAAGGGCAATCGGTTCCTGATTAAAACTGATACACGTACTTATAAAATGCAACTCATGGAGCTTATACTCTGGATTTTTCAGCTTTTCCTTGATGTCTTTTATTCTTGAGATAAAATGACGCTGCCGGATGAACGTATTGCTGTTCATGATGATAAAGACATAATCGGAATAGGCTGTTATTTTTCCAAAATATTTATGACGGTCGCCGCCGCTTCTTTCAACGAAATATTCTCCGGAAGTTTCAGATTTGTAGATTTCCGTTGCAGAACGCCAGATTCGGTCTTCTTTTGCCTGTAATGGATTTTCCGGAAGATTTCTGTTGTAGGAATACCAACAGCCGACAAGACGGTCCAGCAAAGCGGTGTTTGGCTTTACATTATTCATATCAATCCTCAGATCATTAAAATTGAATGATTCTGTATTGGAATTGATGAAATCGATATAACTGGAATATCCTAAGACTTTTACGATCGTGCTGAGTTTGGCAAGATTTGGCTTGCTCAACATCGCATTTTCATTCTGGTGATATTTCTTTAATTTATTGATAATCAAATGCTCATAAAGGTAATTTGAACCTAAAAGATCCGAGCTTTTTTTACTGTTGTTCTCTGAGTTTTCCTGTATAATCAGGTCGTTAAGTTCTGAAACAATATAAGACCATTCGGTTTTGGATACATCTTCCCAGTGATGTTTCTTCAGGAAATGCAACGCCAGAAAATTCATCAGTTTTTCTATGTGTAGTATATCTTCTTTTTTCATCTTTCAATTTATAAGACTAATATAAGATAATTTTAAAACTAAATGAGACTGTTGCAAGACTTTTATATCTCAACATCCAACGATATTTGAGTAGAAATTAAAAGTTAAAACAATGGAAACAAAAATGGTATTACAAAACGATCCTCTCTGGAACAGGCTTCAGGAATTCTCATTAGATGAATCTGCTGCCGATTTTCCCTTCTCAAAGAAACTGGCAAAAGAAGAAAACTGGACAGAAACATTTACCCGAAAAGCAATTGATGAATACAAAAAATTCGTCTACCTCTGCTGTAAACTTCCAAATGGTGCTTCGCCAAGCGAAATTATAGACAAAGTATGGCATATGCATCTCATTTACACGCAAAACTACTGGGAAGAATTCTGTCCGGAAATTTTGCAGCAGAAACTGCATCATCAACCTTCAAAAGGTGGAGAAAGCGAAAATGAAAAACACAAAAAGTGGTTTGCGGAAACTTTAGATAATTATGAGAAAATATTTGAGCAGGAACCGCCGAAAGATATCTGGAAACCGGCTCAAATTCCTTTAAAAAATAAAAAAAGATCGCCTCTTTTTAAAATTTTTCTTCTGTTAAGCAGTGCTTTGGTGATTTATTCCTGTACAGAAAACGATAGTGGAGGTTGGGGAATATTCTTGACTCTTATTTTCGTCTTTGTGCTGATCGTAATGATTATAAAAGCATTCAGTACACATCACGAATCCAATAAAGACAATAGAGATAACGGAAGTGACGGCGGCTTTTTTTACTCCAGCGGAAGCGACAGTTCTCATGGTGACGGAGGTTCCGGTTGCAGCAGTTCCTGCGAAAGCAGTTGTGGAAGCGGATGCGGTGGTTGCGGAGGTGGAGGAGATTAACCGAAATACAAGACACGTGAAAAAAATCCTTATCCACACAATTCCGGTGCTCATAAGTCTGATCTGGCTTATTACAATCAACCATACTTTAGATCCGATTTCTTTGAAAGGACACTATTTTCTCAAATTCTATTTCATTCTCGTCCTTGGATTTTATGCCTCTGTTTTTGCGCTGAAATTTTTTGGAGAAACCATTTCGAGAACAACTTTTTACTTCCTGATTTCTATATTTCTATTGGGAGTGGTAAAATTAGCCAGAGGAATTTTCTTAGGAAAACCAATCGGTTATTTAATGATGATTTTAATATTGGAAATTATTGTGTCTGTGTTTCTTAATTTGTTCTATGTAAACCATAAAATAAAATAGAAATTGATGTTTTTTCAAACAAAAAACCCGAAACTAAAACGCTTCGGGATTATTATTTAGATAAGATTTATTTTAGGAAATAACTCCGCTTCCGATCAGCTCTTCGCCGATGTACCACGATGCAAACTGTCCTTCTGCAATGGCAGACTGCGGTTCTTCAAATTCCACATAGAATCCTTCTTCAAACTGATATAAAGTTGCTTTCTGCAATGGCTGTCTGTATCTGAATCTTGCCATTACTTCCATCGATTCTCCGTTTTTCAGTCTCAGATCTTCACGAACCCAATGCAGTTCAGAATTATCAATTTTTAAGGCTTTTTTAAGCAGTCCCGGAAACTGATGTCCTTCTCCCACGAAAAGAATATTATTTTCCATGTCTCTGGAGATGATAAAACAGCTTTCTTTATGTCCGCCGATTCCAAGTCCTTTACTTTGTCCGATCGTGAAAAACTGAGCTCCCTGATGTTTTCCGATAACTTTACCATCTGTTTTTTTATAGTTGATTTTTCGGCTGAGGTATTCCAATTCTTCCTGTTTTGACGAAAATTCAGGCGTTTCTTCAGCAAAAAGGGGAGAATCTTTGAAAATTTCTACGATTTCGCCTTCTTTTGGAACTAATTGCTGCTGTAAGAATTGCGGTAAACTTACTTTTCCGATAAAACACAATCCCTGAGAATCTTTTTTATCTGCTGTTACCAAACCAATTTCTTTGGCAATTTCTCTAACCTGAGGTTTTGTAAGCTCTCCAATCGGAAATAATGCTTTAGAAAGCTGATCCTGACTTAGCTGACATAAGAAGTAGGACTGGTCTTTATTGTTATCTTTTCCGGCAAGAAGATGGAAAATTTCTTTTCCGTTTTCATCGAGCGTTGAATCTACTCTTGCGTAATGTCCGGTTGCGACTTTATCTGCGCCCAGAGACATTGCCGTCTTCATAAAAACATCGAATTTTACTTCTCTGTTGCAGAGAACATCAGGATTCGGAGTTCTTCCTTTCTGATATTCGTCGAACATATAATCTACGATTCTTTCCTTGTACAGATCGCTCATATCGATCACCTGAAACGGAATTCCAAGTTTTTGAGCCACCATTAAGGCATCATTGCTGTCCTCGATCCACGGACATTCATCTTCCAGCGTTACCGAAGCATCGTTCCAGTTTCTCATAAACAAAGCCACTACTTCATGACCTTGCTGTTGCAGCAGATACGCTGTAACACTGGAATCCACTCCTCCGGATAATCCTACTACTACTTTCATGTTATTTCAATTTTACGAAACTCTTAACGGGAGTTCTTGGTTTGACGCTGCAAAAATACAATTAAAAAGATTCGTAAAAAAGTGATAATTTTAGACATCGATAAAAACAATTTAAATATGAAAAAACTGATTATTTCTTTATGTGTTTCATGTTCAGGCTTGCTATTTTCTCAGGTTGCTGTAAATGCTTCTCCTGAAAATAATAATCGCTGGACTTTTGGAGGCGGAATCGGGTTTGGCTTCGGAAGTAACAATTACTTTAATCTTTCAGCGGCTCCAAGAGTGGGTTACCGACTTACTGACGATCTTGAAGGCGGAGTTTTGGGAAGTGTTTCCTGGCAGAAATCAAATGCTTACAGTTCTACAATGTTCGGAATTGGTCCTTTTCTGAATTATTATATTGCAAGAACGTTTTTCGTAAGTGCCAATTATCAGCATTATTTCATCAATTATAAAGATAAGTTCTATGATTTTAAAGCGAATGCTGATGAAGACGCTCTTTATCTTGGCGGCGGATATATGCAGAGAATCGGGAATAATTCTTATTTACAGCTTGGCTTGATGTATAATGTTTTATGGAAAGAAAATTCCAGTATTTTCTCAAGTGGATTAGTTCCGAATATCGGATTTGTGGTGGGGCTTTAGGAATAAATTTTTTCCAGAAGATCAACCAGACCTAGACCGTCTTTCAGTAGAATAGCATTGTTTTTTTCTCCTCGCAAAGATTTGAAGATCTCCAGATACATTTCTTTAAGGTTTTCTTCATTGGAAGTAGATGGAATCTCAAATTTCTCGGGACAGTCGGCGATATGCTGGAACGTAATTTCATTGAAATACTGTCCTGATATTTTAAGAGTGCCTTTCTCTGCAATAATATTAAGTGAAGTCTCCTGATTTTTTTCAAAAACAGAAGTGGTGAAATTAACGGAGACTTTTGTTCCTGTTTTACCCTGAAGAACGAGTAGGGCAGTATCTTCAATTTCTGAGATATTAAAGTTTCTAAAAGAGGTTAAATCTCTGAAAAGAACAGCAAAATCGTCTTTGAAAACACAGCATAAAAGATCCAGAAGATGCGAAAACTGGGTATATAAAATGCCTCCGTCCATATTCTTTTTTCCCTTCCAGGAGTCTTTAATGTAATATTGTTCACCTCTGTTCCAAAATGCATTGAGCTGAATATTATAGATCTTCCCTAGTTTTTTAGATTCTACAAGTTCGCTTAGAAATAAAGTTACAGACGAAAACCTGTTCTGCATAACCAGAAAAACACGGCAGTCATTCTGAAGCGCAGTTTCTCGAAGAACATAGGCTTGTTCAAGATTAAATACAAAGGGCTTTTCAATGAGTACATTGTATCCATTTTCCAAAAGGATTTTAGTGTGCTGGAAATGAAGATAATTCGGTGTGGCAACCACAACCAGATCTGTCTCTAATTTTTCTTCCAGAAAATACTCCAGAGACTGAAAATGAATATCAGAATTAGGTTCTGAATGTGAGTCTATTTCCGCATTAATACGAACGTTAGAAATCTGCTCCAAAATAGCTTTATGTTTTCTGCCCATAAAACCGGTTCCTAATATAGAAATATTCATATTTTTTTATTGAGCCGTAAAAATACTAAAAAGTTAAGATTTGCCGATAATTAAGAATATTGTTTTAAGGCATAATACTGAAAAATAGTTGGTAGAATCCTATCAAAAACTCATTGTTAGGCTGTTTGGAGGAAGTTTTATGAAACGTGTTTCATAAAACTT